>NZ_KB714652.1:150306-178677 GCF_000349585.1 Dietzia sp. UCD-THP | reverse complement strand
CTCAGATGCGAAGAGCCACAATTCCCTGTATGCGACGACTTCGTGAACTGGTGGGGCGGCCCGACGTCACGACCGACCTCATTCAGATCATCAAGAGCGTGGTGGCCGCCACCGCCGCATGGTGGCTCTCCGCCCACGTCCTCAACTCGCCTCTGCCGTTCCTGGCGCCCTGGACCGCGCTGCTCACCGTGCACGCCACTGTCCACCGGTCGCTGTCCCGCGGAGTACAGACGACGGTGGCGTCCGCGATCGGTGTCGGGATGTCCTTCCTCATCGGCTTCTACCTGGGCGTCAGTGTGTGGACCTTCGCGCTGGCGATGTTCGTGGGTCTGGCCGGGGCCCGGATCACGTGGATCAGGGACGAGGGGGTCGCGATCGCCACCACGGCGGTGTTCGTGCTCTCCAGCGGGTTCTCCGATCAGCAGCCCCTCCTGCTGGACCGCATCATCGAGGTCGCCCTCGGGGTGGGGATCGGGGTACTGGTCAATCTGCTGATCATCCCCCCGGTGCGCGATCAGCAGGCGTCCAATCACGTCGACAGCATCGACCGCCGGATCGGCGACATCCTCGTTGACATGGCCGATGAGTTCTCCACCTCATGGGAGACCGATGCCGCCGACGCGTGGCGTCGCGAGATCGAGTCGGTGTCCGATGAACTCGAGACGGCATGGGGCACTGTCAACTTCGCCCGCGAGAGCCGACGCTCGAACCCCCGTCTGATCCGGCGACGCCTCGGTGGCGCACGTCAAGTCAGCGACGGCGTCGACTACACGGAGGTGCTGCGCCGCGTCGATGAGGCCGTCTCGCACATGAGGCACCTGATCCGGACCCTCCACGAGGCCACCTACGCCGAGGGTCCGTGGGACGAGCGCTTCCGTACCGAGTGGGCCTCCATCGCGCGGGACGCCGGCCGGGCGATCGCCGATCCCGACGCCGAGATGGACTCCATCCACGACAGGCTGATCGGGTTGACGCACTCCATGTCCGAGGACGGCCGACTGCCCCGGGACTCCTGGCCGGTCTACGGTTCGCTGCTCACCAGCATGCTCCACATCGCCCTGCTCATCGATGACGTGGCCTCGCAGTGGAGCGTGCGATAACCCGCCTAGTGATCGCGCCGGCCTGCCTGGCGCCGCAGGGCGTCCAGTCTGGCGACCCTCCCGGCGCCGGCGAGTTGCCGATACGAGGATTCGATCAACTCGGCGACCTCGTCCCAGTCCACAGGGCCGGGATGCCCCGCTCCCGACCCGGGCCGGTCCAGTGGGAACGCCCGCCATCCCCGGACCCCCACATAGGCGGGCACCACGAAGCGCTCGTCCAGGTCGAGGGCCGGCAGATCTTCGGGATCGGGGAGGAACAGCAGGGCGCGATCGAGTCGAGACCCCGCGTGCTCGCCCTTCACGGCGCCGCCGTAGGTGGCGAAAACCCTACTCGTGTACCAGTTGGGTCGCCCGTGCGAGATCTTCTCCGCAGCATCCGGAAGGCCCAGGCAGATGCGACGGACCCGGGCGAGCAGCGGATCGGCGTCGTCGAACATGATGGGGTGCCCCACCGCTACAACCTCACGTCGTTGTAGGCACGCTCGTCCTCTATCGGCTCGAGGTGGGTGGTGATGTGGGAGTGCGGAAGCGCGGCGTGGATCTCCTGCTCGACCGTCTCGACGAGGTCGTGGCCCTGATCCACACTCCAGTCACCGGGTACGAGCGCGTGGAACTCGACGAACCTCCACCTGCCGGATTCGCGTGTCCTCAGCTCGTGGAAGTCGACCCGGCCGGGCTGTCGATGCCTGTCCAGTACCTCCTGGATCGCCTGGTTGTCCTCGTCGGGCAGTGTCGCGTCCATCAGCCCCATGCCGGATTCGTGGACCAGCTTGTACCCGATGAACAGGATGTTGAGCCCCACCGCGATCGCCACGATCGGATCGAGGAACTCCCACCCGGTGATCCACACCAGGGCCACGCCGATCACCACACCGACCGAGGTCACGACGTCGGTCATCAGGTGTTTGCCGTCAGCCTTCAGGGTGGGTGACCGATGCCGTATCCCTGCCCGGATCAACAGGGTGCCCACGACGCCGTTGACCACCGCGGCCACGACCGAGATCGCGAGACCCAACCCGAGTGACTCGATCGGAACCGGGTTGATGAGCCGCTCGACGCCCGTGTAGAGGATGAACGTCGAGGCGACGAAGATCATCGCGCCCTCGACCCCGGCGGAGAAGTACTCGGCCTTGGAGTGGCCGTACTGGTGGTCATCGTCTGCCGGCCGCTCCGCGACGGTGATGGCGATCAGCGCCACCACCGAGGCCACCAGGTTGACCACCGACTCGGCGGCGTCCGAGAGCAGGCCGACCGACCCGGTCACCCACCAGGCCGCCATCTTCAGCGCGATGGTGACGATCGACGTGGCCACCGACAACCACGCGAACTTCTTGAGAGTCGACACGTCGATTCAGCGTAGTCCGCCCACGAGTCGTCGTCCCACCTGCGGAACGGCGGATGTCGGTAGGGTCGTAGGCATGCATGGAGGACTTGTCTGGCTCGCAGTAGCGGTGTTGCTCGCCGCCGGTGAGGCGGCGGGGGGCGAACTCTTCCTCATCATGCTCGCCGGAGGCGCGCTCGGTGGCGCGGCAGCGGCCGCGCTCGGCGCCCCGCTGTGGGGACAGGCCCTGGCGTTCGCCCTCGTCTCGATCATCCTCGTCGCGGGTGTCCGCCCCGTCGTCCGCCGCCGCATGCTGGCCGCGCTCCCCGAGCACGACACCAATACCGCTGCGCTGACCGGACGCGACGGCACCGTGGTCGAGTCGATCGGGCCGTCCGGCGGCCTGGTGGAGATCGCCGGTGATACGTGGACGGCGCGCCCGCTCATCGAGGGCGAGACGTTCGACGCCGGGGACAAGGTCCTCGTGCATGAGATCGACGGAGCCACGGCGATCGTCGTGCGTGGAATCTAGAGCACGCGGGTCAGACACACAGCCGACAGCACGACACAATTGGAGGGACCATGGAAGGCTTAATCTTCCTCGCCGTCATCGTCATCTTGATCGCCTCGGTGGTGGTGAGTTCTGTGAAGCTCATTCCCCAGGCGGAGGCCGCCGTCATCGAGCGTCTCGGCCGCTACCAACGAACCGCGAGCGGTCAGCTCACGCTGATCATCCCGTTCATCGACCGCGTTCGCGCGAAGGTGGACCTGCGCGAGCGGGTCGTGACCTTCCCGCCCCAGTCGATGATCACCGAGGACAACCTCACGTTGAGCATCGACACCGTCGTCTACTTCCAGGTCACCGACCCGAAGTCGGCCGTCTACGAGATCAACAACTACATCATCGCCGTCGAGCAGCTCGCCACCACGACCCTGCGCAACGTCGTGGGTGGCCTGACCCTCGAGCAGACCCTGACCAGCCGCGACATGATCAACAAGCAGCTTCGCGGGGTGCTGGATTCGGAGACCGGTCGCTGGGGCCTTCGCGTGGCCCGGGTCGAGCTGCGGTCGATCGATCCGCCGCCCTCCATCCAGGACTCGATGGAGAAGCAGATGCGTGCGGACCGCGAGAAGCGCGCGACCATCCTCACCGCCGAGGGCCAGCGCGAAGCCGCGATCACCACCGCGCAGGGCGCCAAGCAGGCCGCCATCCTCGACGCCGAGGGCAACAAGCAGGCCGCGATCCTGTCCGCCGAGGCCGACCGCCAATCGCGGATGCTGCGGGCCCAGGGTGAGCGGGCCGCCCGGTACCTCGTGGCCGAGGGTCAGGCCGCGGCCATCGCCCGCGTCAACGCGGCGGTCAAGGCCTCGAAGCCCACCCCGGAGATGCTCGCCTACCAGTACGTGCAGAATCTGCCGGAGATGGCCAAGGGCGACGCCGCGACGATGTGGATGATCCCGTCGCAGTTCGGTGATTCGCTCGAGAACTTCGCCAAGGCCGTGGCCAAGAAGGACGACGACGGGGTGTTCCGCTACGAGCCCGCGGACGTGGACACGGATGCGGATCTGCCGTCGGCGCCCGATGAGTGGTTCGACACGTCCACCGACCCGGAGATCGCCCGCTCCGTGGCCGCCGCGGAGGCCGCCGCCAAGGGGACGACCTCGGTCATGGACGAGGAGCCGCGCAAGGCCAAGCCCAAGCCCGGCGTGTTCGACATGGTGCCGGAGTCCGAGGGCGGGGCTGCTCCCGACGACACGCCCGCCCTGTCCGGCCCGCAGGGCGCGCAGCCGGGTCAGCCCACCGGTATCGACCCCGCCGCGGGGCTCGACACCGATCTGCACCAGGGCGGATACCCGATCGACGAGACCGGTCGCGACCGTCCCTGAGCGGATCCGGCTGGGTCCCGGGCGCCGCCACGACCACTGGAAGTAGCATGCCCATGTGGCACGTAACAGTGGACGCGGTGGCGCCCAGCCACCCGACGAGGAGGACATCCGTCTGATCGAGGCGGCGGCCGAGGTCATCGCCGAGCGCGGGATCAAGGGCGCGAGCACCGATGACATCGCCCGGGCGGCCGGGGTCACGAGGGTGACCCTGTACCGCCGCCTCGGTCCGCGCGAACAGATCCTCCGTGCCCTGTACGCCCACGAGGCGCAACGCCTGATGATGTCGGTCATCGGGCGGTTCACCCCGTTCGAGTCTCTCGAGTGGGACCCCGTCAGACACGTCGAGGACCTTCTCGTCGGCACCGTCTTCGACATCCGGAGAAGCGAGATCCTCCAACGCATCGTCGAGGTGGACAAACTCGAGGCCATGGCGATGCTCGCCGGACAGTCCGACTCGGTCCTCGACGCCATCACCGAGATCGTCGCCGAGTTCATCCGGAGCACCTGGAACGCCGATGTGCACACCCGCCCGATGGACGCGGATGAGTTCGACACCCTCTCCCGCGAGGTCGGGAGCGTCGTCGGTCGCTTCCTCCACTCCATCGCGGTGATGCCGGACGGACCGCCGGTCCTCGAGACCGAGGAGGAGATCCGGGAGTTGGCGCGGCGGGTCCTGGTCCCGATGATCCTGCAGCGCTGAGGGCCTACGTCAGAGCGAGGTGGGCACCTTCTCCCCGCCCAGTTCATGGGCCAGCGCGGCCCCGAGGGCAGGATAGCGGAACGGGTGGTCGAGATCGCGGAGCACCACCGGGTCGACCTTCTGATCCGCCAGCGCGAGTTCCTCCGACCCCCGACTGCCCAGCAGCAGGCCGGGTGCGAACCCGGGGACCGGCACCACCGTGGGACGGTGGAGCACCGACCCCAGGGCACGGGTGAACTGCGAATTGGTGACCGGCTGCGGCGCCACGGCGTTGACGGTTCCGACCAGAGTGGGGTCGACGATGGCCCGGAGGTAGATGTCGGTGAGGTCGTCGAGCGCGATCCAGGACATCCACTGCCGCCCTGAACCCAATCGCCCGCCGAGGCCCGTCCGGGTGATGGCGGCCAGGGGAGGCAACAGGCCGCCCGCTCCGGACAGGACGAGGCCGGTGCGCATGGTGACCACGCGGGCGTGTGATCGGCGGGCGGGCTCGCAGGCCGCCTCCCATTCGGCCACGATCTCTGCCAGGGGGCCGGAACCCGGACCGGTCTCCTCGGTGAGGGTCCGGTCACCGCGGTCAGCGCCGTAGTAGCCGATGGCGGAGGAGGACACCATCGCCGTGGCACCATCCCGCGCGGCGACGAGCTCGGCGAGTCTCCGGGTTGGCCCGATCCGGCTGTCGCGGACCGCGGCCAGGTGCCGGTCGGTGAACCGGCCCGCGATGGAGGCACCTGCCAGGTGCACCAGCACGTCCACGCCGTCGAGGAGTGACGGATCCGGGTCTCCGGTATCCCATCGGCGTTCGTCGGCCCCGCTCGCCGCGCCCCGGACGAGCCGGATCACGCGGTGCCCGGCGACGCCGAGGAGGGCACACAGGGCGGTGCCCACCAGGCCCGACGCACCGGTGACCGCGACGGTCAGGGTGCGCCGCCCTTCCGGGCCCGCGAGGTGCCGGACCCGGTCGAGGTCGAGGGCCATCTGGCGGTAGCGATAGGCGAAGACCGGCGAGAGGAGGGGGCCCGGGACGCGGGCGCGGACCCGGTCGCCCAGCACGGTGGTGCCCTCCGGGCCCGGGGTGACGGTGTGCTCGTGGACCCACCCCGTCAGCCCCGCGTAGGGCTGGGAGACGCAGCGGTCCACGAACCGCTCGCCCTCGACGTACCCGCCGGGGTCGTGCCGGGCGACCCACCGCGGTCCGAACCGGACCCCCAGTGGCCCGGGGAGCGCGGACCTCGGCTCGAGCACCGCCTCACCGTCCCGTAGGGAATCGGCCTGGCGCACCGGGCGCAGCGACATGAACGGCGGGGAGATTCTGAGGAAGGCTCCCGGCGAGGCGAGGTAATCCCACGCCTCGTCCGCCCCGGCCCGGATGGTGCAACGGAGATCGATACTCATGGGGTCGCCTCTCAGGGCAGCAGACACAGCGGGGTGACGTCGCCCCGCCCGCCGGACATGGGAACGGTCAGGAACGCACACGACCACCAGCCCCGCTCGGCGACGACGTCACGGACGGTGGACCACTGCGCCGTGTCGAGTGCGGGGTCGCGGCTCAGCACGAACCCGGAGGACCGGCTCGGGTCGCCGACGATCGCCAGCGAGTAATCGTCCGCGAGGTAGGTGATCCGGTAGTTGACCGGCCCGTTCTCGTCCTGGAACGGTACCTGCGGGAAGTTCACTCGCAGGGAGGCGTTGGTGGCGGTATCGCGGATCGTCGCCTCCCCCTCGATCACCGAATCGGAGCTGACGGCCGATCCGCAGGAGTTGCGCACCGAGATCGTGTCGGGGGAGATTCGTGCGTACTCGGCGGTCGTGTCGTTGGTGCACTGCAGCGTGTACGGCTGCGGGATCGCGGCGACCTGGTACCAGGTGCCCACGAACCTGTCGGGGTCGACGTATCCGACCTGCTGAAGCTCGGGGCCGCCGATCGACCCCAGCGCGACACCGTCGGGCACCCTGAGCTGCGCGGAGCCCCCGCCGAGGCGGCCCCCGTCGGTGCGGTCCTGGGCCCCGGTTGCGGGGGCGCCCACCACCCCGGCGGCCACCAGCGGGACCACGGCTAGTGCGGTGGCGACGAGACGGGACCGGGGGCTGCACGACGTGGTCATGGGTGGTTCTCCTTCGTGTCGGCGGTGCTGGCTGGGACGGAGTCGTGCGGAGCCGAGCTCGGGGGGGCGGCGTGCGGGTCGCCCGGCCACCACACCCGCTCCCCGACGAGGGTGAACAGTGCCGGCACCACCAGGGTCCTCACGACGAAGGTGTCCAGTAGGACGCCGAGGGCCACGATCACACCCACCTGGGTGAGCACGATGAGCGGCAGCACGCCCAAGACCACGAAGACCGAGGCCAGGACGATTCCGGCGGAGGTGATCACGCCGCCGGTGAGGGCCACGGCCCGGACCATGGCCTCGCGGGTGGAGTGCGTGGCCGCCTCCTCCCGGGCCCGGATGACGAGGAAGACCGAGTAGTCCACCCCTAGGGCCACCAGGAACAGGAAGCTGTACAGCGGGACCGACACGTCCAGCCCCGGGAAACCGAGGATCTGGGTGGTGACGAAGGTCCCGAGGCCGAGTGCCGCGAGCGACGACAGCACCGTCGCGCCCAACAGGAGCAACGGGGCGATCAGCGCCCGCAGCGCCAGCACCAGGACGGCGAACACCACCAGGAGGATGAGCGGCGCGATCAGCGCGAGGTCGCGCAGGTTACCGTCGGAGGTGTCGACGGCCTCGGCCACCGGACCGCCGACGATCGCCTCGGATCCCGGCACCTCGTCGACCGCGGAGCGCAACGCCACGACGCTGTCCTCGGACCGGTCGGTCGCGGGGGCGGCGTCCAGGGTCACGGTGATGCGGCTCCACCCGGTATCCGATTCCCCGGCCGGGACGGCGGTCACGACGCCCTCGACCCCCTGAACGGCCTCGAGGACCTCCGCCTCGGTGCCGGTCCGGGTGAGAACGGTGACCGGATCGGTGACACCGGCCGGGAAGTGCTCGGCGGCCGTCTCCAGGCCGGCCACCGCCTCGGACGGCGTGCGGAACTGCTCGGTCTGACTCAGGCCGATCCGGGTGCCCAGCAGCCCGAACGCGAGGACGACCAGGATCAACACACACGAGATGAGGACCTGGGCCGGGCGGGTGACCACGCCGGAGGCGATGCGGCCCCAGACGCCGGACGGCACGTCCTCGCGGAAGTCCTCGGGGGTCGTCGGGACGGTCAGACGCCGGCGCGCGCTGGAATCCGCGGTCGCTCGCCCGGTGTCGCGGCCCGGCCGGGGGACGAAGGGCCAGAACAGGCCGCGCCCGCACACGGCCAGGGCGGCCGGGAGCGCCACGAGGGCGTACGCCAGCGCGACGAGCAGACCGACGGCCGCCGAGATGCCGAGCGAGCGGTAGTTGGGCAGGGTCGCCAGCAACAGCGTGAGCAGGGCCAGGACCACGGTGATGTTGCTGGTGACGATCGCGGGGACCGCCCCGCGGTACGCGTCGCCCAGCGCCTGGCGACGGTTCTCGGTCCTCCGCAGCTCCTCGCGGTACCTGGAGACCAACAGCAACGCGTAGTTGGTCCCCGCCCCGAACACCAGGACGGAGACGATGCCGGAGGTGGACCCGTCGACGGTCACGCCGAGTGCCTCGCCGACCGTCGAGACCAACAGGGAGGCGACCCGGTCGGCGACCGCGATCACGACGAGCGGGACGAGCCACAGCACCGGTGAGCGGTAGGTGATGATGAGCAGCACCGCGACGACCGTCGCGGTCGCGGCCAGCAGCCGGAAGTCCGCGCCCTCGAAGGCGGCGGCGGTGTCGGCCGCGAAGGCGGGCCCGCCGGTGAGCTGTGCCTCCAGGCCGGGATCCAGGCCCTCGACGACCGCGGCACGCATGTCGCGGACCAGCTCGCTGCCCTGCTCGTTGGAGATCGACTCGACGTCGACCGGCACCAGGACCAGCGCGGCGGCCCCGTCCTCGGACGGGATCGGTCCCTGCGGCGCGGCGCCGACGACCTCCGCCATCCGCTCACCCGCTCCCACCGCGGCCGCGGTCCCCTCCGGACCGAGCGCACCGCCGTCCTGCCTGGTGACCACCAGCACGGCCGGCACCGATCCGGCGTCGGGGAACTCCTGCTGGATCTGGGAGACGAGAGCGGCCTCGGAGGTGTCCGGCAGCGTCTGCGGAGCCTCGGACGCGCCCTCGGAGGACGCGAGCGCGAAGAAGGCGCCGGAGACGAGCAGGACGGCCGCGAGGATCATCCAGGCTGTGAGCCTGCCCGTCAGGATCCGCACCCAGCCTCCGGTGCGCGCGGGCGTCTGCCCCGCCGTGCTCCGAGCCCTCACCGTCTCCCTCGCCCTCACGCGTTGTATTCGGAGAGGAACGCCTCGAGGATGGTGTTGACCTCGTCCGGCCGTTCCATCGTCGGCGAATGCCCCGCACCGGGGATCTCGTGGAACCTCGTGTCGGCGATGAGATCGGCTATCCGGCGCGACTTGTCGGGCGGCGTGGCGGCGTCCTCCGCACCCACCACGACCAGCGTCGGGGCGATGATCCGGATGGCCTCGTCCTCACACGGGTCACGGTCTGCCACCGAGTTGATGGCCCGGACCAGGCCGGCGCGGTCGGTGCGCTCCAGGATCGCCATCCACTCGTCGACCCACGGGGCCGAGAGGTTGCGGTCCGCGAGCATGATCGGGGCCACCCGTGACCGCAGGGGTTTGATGCCCGCGAGTCGGTACACCGTGGACAGTGTCTTGTACTTGCTGCGGTTGGCCGGCTCCTCCGCGGTGGCCGCGGAATCGAGGAGCGTGAGCGAGTGGACGACCTCGGGGTTGCGAGCAGCGAGCCGCATCCCCACGAAGCCGCCCATGGACAGGCCGACGAAGTTCACCACGGGGATCTGCAGGTGCCGGAGGAGCTCGGAGACGTCCACGGTGAGCGTGTCCATGTCGTAGCCGCCGAGCGCGCGGGGCGAGTCACCCTGCCCGCGGAAATCGATGCTCACGCATCGGTACCTGTCCCGCAGGTGAGCGATCTGGTGCTGGAACATCCAGCCCGAGAAGAGCAGACCGTGGGCGAAGAACACCACGGGTGCGTCCTCCCGTCCGGCGGGGACGCCGGTGTCGGTGTAGGCGATTGTCGTGTGACCGCGCTGGAATGTGGGCATCGTGGCTCTCCTGACGGTGGGACGGCCACGGTGTCCGGCCGCCACAGACGTACGTTACGGCGGCCGGCGCCACCTTTTCGTCACCTGGCGATGATCGGGCGCCGGGTCACCTGAGGGCGACCTGGTGCCCGGTCATCTCAGGGTGATCAGACCCCGCGGGTCCTCCGGCCCGGCGGCCCGCTCCAGGTGCTGGTGCTCGTTGACCGCGATGCAGGTCATCCCGCCGCGGCCCACCACGACGCGCGCCACTCCGGTGTTGACGGTCACTCGTTGCAGGCGAGTCCACAACCCCACCACACCCTCCGGGTCGGCCAACAGGCCCGCGACCGCCAGCGAGATCGTCCCGGCTGAGCTCACCACCACCGTCGTGCGCCCGGACCCGGACCGCGTCGCCGCGTCCGCGATCGCCGCGTTCGCGGCCGCCCGGTAGGTCTCGAACGCCTCGAGCCCGGCCCAGTGCCCGAGCGCGGCGTCGAGCTGACGTTGGAACGCCTGTTTGGCCTCGCCCGAGGAGCCCGCCGAATCGAGGGTGCCGTGACCGGCACTCACCCCGGCGGCCCGGGCCGCGGTGAGCACCTCGTCGGCGTCGTACTCGGCCCAGCGGTCGTCGGACTCGACCGGGCAGTCCCACCCGGCGCCCGCTCCCGGGCCGTAGCACGGGTCCTCCTGCAGTGCGGCTCGCAGGCCTCTCACCAGGCCCTGCGCGGTCTCGCGTTGACGCCGGAGCCCACCGTGGATCACCACGTCGGGCCGCAGCCCGCGGGCCGCCATGTCCCGGCCGGTGAGCTCGGCCTGGAGGTGGCCGGTCTCGGAGAGCCGATCGTAGTCACCGCTTCCGAACGAGGCCTGGCCGTGCCGGACCAGATGGATGGCCCCCATCAGCGACCACCGCCCGTCACGTGCGCTTCCCCGCCCCCGGCAGACCGCCGAGGATCTCACCGATCCTCTGGCGTGTGTCGTGCACCCCGCCCCTGAGCAACGGCACCACGACTCTGGGCACGGCGAGCACCTCCGGGATCACGTCGCGCGGGCCCAGTCGGGCGGGCGTGAGTCGCCCCTCCCCGGTCCGGATGATGCGCAGACAACGCTGCTCGAGGAATCCGACCGCGGGTCGGAACGCGCGGAACGCCGGGTTCGTCGTCTGCCCGTGGAAGTAGCGGTGGTTGATCTGCTGCGCGATCACCGCCAGGCGGAACAGTCCGAAGACCTCGTAGAACCGCCAGTCGTCCCGGCTGATCTCCAGCCCCGACCTCTCGGCGTAGCGCTCCACGACCTCCCAGCGGGTCAACATCCCGCGCGTGTGGGTCGGTTGGCGGCGGAAGGCCTTGAACACCGGGCCGTCCCCGTCCTCGACCCAGTAGGCCAGGGCTCCACCCAGGTCCATGAGCGGGTCGCCGACGGTGGCCATCTCCCAGTCCAGGACACCGATGACGCGGGTGAGGTCTCCGGGATCGAGGACCAGGTTGTCGAAGCGGAAATCGTTGTGGACCAGGCAGTGACCCACGTCCTCGGGTTGGTTGGCGGCCAGCCACTTCATCACCGGGGTGAAATCGGGAACGTCGGGCGTCCGGGCGCGCCGGAACCGGGCCGACCAGCCCTCGACCTGCCTGCGCACGTATCCCTCGCCGCGGTCGAGGTCGTCCAGGCCGGCGGCACGGACGTCGACGGCGTGCAGGTCCACCAGGGCGTCGACCGCCCGCTCGGACAGTCGCCGGATGGTGGCCCTGTCCGCGCGGAGCTCCCGGGGAATGTCCTTGCGGAGGATCGTGCCCTCGAGGCGCTCCATCACGTAGAAGTCGGACCCGATCACCGACTGGTCGCCGCAGAACCCCACCATCCGCGGGACCAGCGGGTACACCGGGCGGAGCGCCGTCTGGACGCGGTATTCGCGCTTCATGTCGTGGGCACCGCGGGCCTTGGTGCCGGGCGGCGGGCGGCGCAGCACCAGGTCCACTCCGGGATAGCGCAGCACGTAGGTGAGGTTCGACGCGCCTCCGGAGAACTGGCTGACCTCGGGGAGGACCGGCTCGTCGTCGTCACCCAGATCCACCCCCGCCAGGACCGTCGGGTCCTCCGGGGTGACGGAACGCAACCACGCCGCGACCGCCTCCACGTCGAACACGTCCTCGTCCCGGACCGCGCCCGCGCCGGGGATCCGGCGGCTCAGCGGGGCCGCCCCGTGCGGCCGGCTCATCGGCTCTTCTCTGCTTCTGTAGCGGATGCGGCCGCGTCGCGATACGGCGCGAGCATCGCCCGGGCGACCACACCCAGGTGGACCTCGTCGGGGCCGTCGGCCAGTCTCAGCGAGCGTGCGGTCGCGTACGCGCCGGCGAGCGGGAAATCGTCACTCATCCCGCCGCCGCCGTGGAGTTGGAGCGACATGTCGATCACCTTCTGGGCCATCTTCGGCACGGCGGCCTTGATGGCGCTGACCTCCACGGCCGCCTGCCCCTCGGTGTCGAGCTTCCAGGCCGCGTGCTGGACCAGCAGGCGGGCCTGGTCGATGGCGATCCGGGCCTCGGCGAGCCGCTCCCGGTTCCCGCCGAGGTTGACGACGGGTTTGCCGAAGGCCACGCGGCCCGAGGCGCGGCGGCAGGCCAGGTCGAGCGCCATCTCCGACAGCCCGATGAGCCGCATGCAGTGGTGGACGCGTCCGGGTCCGAGCCGGCCCTGGGCGATCTCGGCGGCCTTGCCCGGACCGGCGATGATGTTCTCCACGGGCAGACGCACGCCGTCGAGGGAGACCTCACCGTGGCCGAGCGGCTCGTCGTAGACGCCCTGCGCGGTGAGCATGCGCTCGACGCGCACCCCGGGGGCGTCCATAGGCACCAGGACCATCGAGTGCCGCAGGTACCGGTGGGCGTCCGGATCCGAGACCCCCATGAAGATGCCGACCCGGCAGTCCGGGTGGCCGACCCCGGTGGACCACCACTTGCGGCCGTCCAGCACCACCTCGTCGCCCTCGACCCGCGCGGTGGCCGCCATGTTGGAGGCGTCGGAGGAGGCCACCTCCGGCTCGGTCATGAGGAAGGCGCTGCGGATCGACCCGTCCAGGAGCGGGTCGAGCCAGCGGTCCTTCTGCTCCTGCGAGCCGTACTTGAGCAGCACCTCCATGTTGCCGGTGTCCGGGGCGTTGCAGTTGAACACCAGGGGCGCGATGAACGAGCGCCCCATCTCCTCGGCGACGGGCGCGTAGTCGGAGTTGGTCAGGCCGGCCCCCCCGTGGGTGCCGTACCGCTCCGCGTAGGGGCCCTCGTGGCCGGCGGGCAGGAAGAGGTTCCACAGTCCCTCCTCGCGCGCCCTGGCCTGCAGCTCGGTGATCCGGGGATCGACCGCCCACGGATCCTCGCCGGCCAGCCGCCGGCGGGCGATGTCGGCGTGGATTCCCGGCTCGAGCGGAGCGATCTGCGTGTCGATGAACCCGCGGACCGCCGCGGTGAGCTCGGCAGCACGGGGCGAGGGAGAGAAGTCCATGGTGTGCATCGTGGCACACCCGGGTGAACGGGCCCGTCCCACGGCGGCGGCTCGGCGGATACCTCTGGCAGGATCGCGGAGGTGAGCGAGAACGCGCGTACCCCCCTCGCGGACCGGGTCGACCCCGTCCGCGACTGGTCGGCGCGACGCACCTACCGGTCAGGTGACTTCCGCGCCGAGGATCTGGTGGCAGCCAAGGCCGGCCGGCGGGTGTCCGTCGTGCTCCCGGCCCGGAACGAGGAGTCGACGGTCGGCGTGATCGTCGCCGCGCTCCAGTCCGAGCTGGTCGAGCGGGTGCCCCTCATCGACGAGGTGGTGGTGATCGACTCCCACAGCGCGGACCGCACGGCGGACGTGGCCCGCGCGGCCGGCGCGCGGGTGGTGGCGCAGGGGGACGTCCTGCCCGCGCTCGGAGATGTGCCCGGGAAGGGCGAGGCGTTGTGGAAATCCCTCGCCGCCACCGACGGGGATGTCGTCGCCTTTCTCGACTCCGACCTACGCGACTTCGACCCCGCCTTCGCGACCGGCCTGCTGGGGCCGCTGCTCACCGAGCCCGGGGTGGTGTTCTGCAAGGGTGCATATGAGCGCCCTCTCGATGACGGACGGACCGTGCTGCCGGCTGGCGGGGGCCGGGTGACCGAACTCGTCGCCCGGCCGCTGCTGGCCACCCACTGGCCCGCGCTCGCCGGGTTCGTGCAACCGCTGGCCGGCGAGTACGCCGGTACCCGTCACGCGCTCGAATCCATCCCGTTCGCCGGCGCGTACGGGGTGGACATCGGGATCCTGGTGGACCTGTTCGAGTCGTTCGGTCTGTATGCGCTCGCCCAGGTGGACCTCGGTCGGCGCACCCACCGACACTCCCCCGATTCGGCGTTGGCGGTGATGGCGATGCACCAGCACCTCGCGATACTCAGTCGCCTGCGCCGTCACGGTCGGGCCCCGGACACCCACGCCCCCGGCGACACGCTCACCCTGCACAGGCGCGACCCCGTCGGAGGCGGGTTCCACGCCGAGACCGTCGACGTATCCCCCGGTGAACGGCCCCCGATGCGCGAGGTCCGCGAGGAACTGGCCCGGTAAGCGCTCCCGCGTCCCGACCCCGACCCGGCCGGGGAGGGTGGGGTACCCGTTCATTTGGCTAGCGACGCCGCGCCGAACCGCTGAGAATCGGCGTCAGCGGGAGCATCGGCGGAAACGTCCGGATCCTGAGCCCGGAGTGGTCGAACCCGGCCTCGGAGAGCGTCTGACCGGTGTCCCGGTTCGGGCGACATCCCCCGCCGAACCGGCTCCACACCGGCGCGATCCGATCCGCCACGCTCCCCAGTCGGCCCTCTGCCCGAACGTGTTCGAACAACCGTAGTTCTCCCCCGGGGGCGAGTACGCGATCCGCCTCGGCGAGGGCGGCCGGGACGTCGGGGACCGTGCACAGGACGAGCCCGAAGACCACCGCATCGGCCTCTCCGTTCGCGAGCGGGATCGCCTCCGCTACCGCATCCACCACCTCGACCGGCACCGCCGAACGGGCTGCGTTGCGCCGCGCGTGGGCACGGAGATAGGGGTCCGGCTCGATCGCCACCACCCTGGTGACCTCCGGCGGATAGTGCTCGAAGGTGACCCCGCTGCCCGCGCCCACCTCCACCACCGTTCCCGACAGACCGGAGACCAGGCGCCGCCGCGACGTCGCGAACCCGACACGCTCGAGGACGGGGCTGGCAATCACCCATGCGCGGGCGAAGAGCGAGACATCGGTCCGATCGCGGGAGGCCTTCATGAGAAGATACGGTACCGGGTATCCGACGGCCCGGAGCGGCACTCGCGAAACAGGCTGCGGTGGACGGTCAGCCGAGCCAGGCCGTGCCGGGGAGTGTCCGGTGGAGGAGACTGGGGCTCCAGGGCGACACGGAGCATCTGCGGTGGCTCCGGCGCCCGTGAGCCGCGCGACCCCTCCGTGGCCGGATCACCCCGGGTCCGCCCCCGACCCAGTAGAAGTAGAACCGAGCCGACGCAGTACCGAAAGGACCGCCGCACGTGGACGCCTCCGAATGGAACGCCCGATACCTCGCCCAGCCCGACGTGTGGGGCACCACCCCTGCGGCACGCATCGTCGCGGAGGTCACCGGCGCCGAGGACGCCGGCCTGCCCGTGGACACGGCGGTGGATCTGGCGTGTGGCGACGGACGGCACGCGCGGTGGTTGGCCGCGCACGGTTGGCGGGTCTCGGCCGTCGACTTCTCCGAGGTCGCGATCGACCAGGCCCGCGCCAAGGACTCCGATGACGGCCGTACCGGCAGCGTCGACTGGGTGGTCGGTGACGCCACCACCTGGGAGCCGGAGGAGTCGGTGGACCTTGTCGTCATCGGGTTCCTCCACCTCGACATGGAGAGCCTGGTCCGGGTCCTGCGCAACGCCGGCGGGTGGCTGCGGCCCGGTGGTCATCTCGTCTATCTCGGACACGCCGAGGAGAACCTGCGTCGCGGAGTCGGCGGTCCGCAGGACCCGACCGTGCTCCCCGGGATCGCAGATCTGGCACTCGGCGCCCAGGGACTCGAGGTGGTCTCGCTGCGCCACGACCTTCGGCCGGCCGGGAAGGCGACCGCGATCGACGTGCTCCTGCACGCACGATCCTGGGTCGACAGATGAACCGAGCACGCCGGGGCGACGACCGAGTGCAGCGACGGGTCGTGACCATCCTGGTTCTCGCGCAGCTGCTCGCCGGCGCGGGACTGGCGGCCGGGGTGACCGTCGGTGCGCTGCTCGCCGAGGATCTGCTCGGCGGGCCCGGCCTGTCCGGCCTGCCGTCGGCGCTGTTCACCGGAGGGTCCGCTCTCGCGGCGATCGCCGTGGGCAGACTGTCCCAGGCGCGGGGCCGGCGCCCCGGGCTGGCGACAGGCTTCGCGTTCGGCGCGCTCGGAGCGATCGGCATCGTGGTCGCGACGGCCTTCGGTTCCCTCCCGCTGCTGTTCCTGTCGTTCGTCGTCTACGGCTCGGGCACCGCGACCAACCTCCAGGCCCGCTACGCCGGCGCGGACCTGGCCACCCCCGAGCACCGCGGACGGGCGCTGTCATACGTGCTCCTTGGCACCACCGCGGGGGCCGTCGCGGGCCCCAACCTCGTGGGGCCGACGGGAGCCGTCGCCCAGTCACTGGGCCTGCTCCCCCTGTCCGGACCGTTCCTCCTCGCCGCCGCGGCCTACGGTGGCGCGGCGCTGGTCATCTCGCTGCTGCTGCGCCCCGATCCGCTGCTCGAGGCGAGGCGGCGGGCGACGACGCTGCCGGCCTCGGCGACGGTGTCGTCGTCGCCCTCGTCGTCGTCCTCGTCGTCGTCCCCGTCACCGGCCCCAGTCCCCCTCCCCTCCCCCGCCGAGCCGGCCGCGCCCTCCCGGATCTGGACCGGGGACGTGCTCACCGGGGTCGCGGTGATGGCCCTGACGCAGTTCGTCATGGTCGGGCTCATGACCATGACCCCGGTCCACATGCGCGCGCACGATCACGCGGTGACCGTGGTGGGGCTGGTGATCTCCCTCCACGTCGCAGCGATGTTCCTGCCCGCCCCGCTGTCCGGGTACCTGGTGGACAGGTTCGGCACGCGCCTCGTGGCCGTCTCGGCGGGCCTGGTGCTGCTGACCTCCGGTGTGCTCGCCGCGGTCTCCCCGCCGCAGTCGACGGTTCTGGTCACCACGGCCTTGATCCTCCTCGGGCTCGGATGGAGCCTCGGACTGGTCGCCGGGACCACGGTCCTCACCACGTCCGTGCCCCTCTCGGTCCGCGCCACCGTCCAGGGCCAGGCCGACGTGGCGGTGGCGCTCTCCGGCGCGGCGGGCGGCCTGGTCTCGGGCCTGGTGTTCGCGTGAATCGACTTCCGTGGCCTCGGCTTCGCGCTCGCGGCGTTGTCGTTGATCGTCGTGGCCTCGGTGCGGCCGCGGCGTGCGACGCGCGGGACACCTGATGCGGGAACCGCGCGCATCGCGTCGGAGTCTCGCTGACCGTCAGGCGACGGCCGCCGGTTCCGACCGATGCCCCACAGAGGACTCCCTCGCCCGGTCGGCCAGGTCGACGCGCCACCACACCACGAACCCCCAGATGACGAACGCCCCGTACACCAGGTACAACGCCGCTGACGGGTAGTACCCGGCCTTGAGGAGCAGCGGCACACCCACGATGTCGACGCCGATCCACAGCAGCCAGAACTCCGTCCAGCCCCGGGCCATGCCATAGGTGGCCAGGATCGAACCGGTGAAGATCCATGCGTCCGCCCACGGGCCCCACGATCCGAGCTCGGAGAAGACCCACCCGAAGACCAGGGTGCCGGTGATCATCCCGACGACGAGCCCGGCCCGTTGCCGGCCCGTGGCCCAGTGCGGATGGACCGCGACCGCCTCGATCCCCGCCTGCCCCGGCAGGGCCGCGCTGGCCCGCCGGTCCCGCGACCAGCGCCACCAGCCGTAGACCCCCACGGCGAGGAACATGACCTGGCGACCGGCCTGACCGTAGAGGTCGACGTCCTGCGGGGTGTGGAAGACGCCTCCGAGGAAGACCGTGAGCAGAGTGAGGTTGCCGACGATCCCCACCGGCCAGGCCCACACCACCCGGCGCATCCCGCCGATAGCGGCGGCCAACCCGAAGACGTTGCCGATGATCTCGCGCCACAGGATCGGTACTCCGCAGATCACCAACTGCGCGTCGAGAAATGAGACGAGAAGGCTCATCGTGTGCCCCTTCCGCGGGCTTGACACTCCACGGCCCAGGGCTTGTGCCACGTCGCCCGCGGGTCCACGGCGGGCCGCGGTCCCTCGGGGACACGTTGTTCTCTTCCATCCGGACTATGACCGTCGGCCCCGGGATCACACCGGGTCTGCTGACCCCCGCGAACGTGGTCCGGCCGGACATGTCACCTGGCCGCACCGCGCGTGCGGGGCGCTCGCGGGCTCGCCGCCGGCCATGGGGCCGGTGACATCACCGCCGGTGGGGAATCGCACCCCGCCCTGAGAACGTGTTCCCGTTGTACTCCTCCCGGCGGCGACGCCGCAACCCGGCGGTCGGAGCGCCGCTGACCCACGCCATCGATAAGAGCGTTCGGCGCATTCTCACTCGGCCGATGGGTGCGAGACGCTCTTCTCGACGAGAGTGGGGCGCGCGGTCCCGTCTCAGCCGATCGTCAGCTGACCGTTCGCCTCGGTCACCGGGACCACGTCGAGCGGCCTCGGGGCCGGCGCGAGGGTGTTGCTGCCGTCGGTGGCGTCGTACTCCGCGCCGTGGAGCGGGCAGCGTAGATGCAGGTCGCGGACCACCTGGACGGTCCCACCCTGATGGGTGCAGCGGGCCGAATACGCGACGAACTCCCCCTCGGTGGGTTGCGCGACGATCACCGTGGAGTCCCCCGACTTGACCTGCTTGGCGGTCCCGACGGGCACGTCCGAGGCGGGCATCGTGCTGGCCTGCACCTCGGTCGTCTGCTGCACCGTCGAGGCCGGCTCCGCGGGTTGGGTCATCCCGCACGCCGAGGCGATCCCCGGCAGCAGGATGATCCCGGGCAGAGCGGCCAGGACGGTACGGCGCTGAGTGCACGGTCCGACGGGGACGGATGCGGCGGCGGGGTGCTCGGTCATGTGGCCCATCGTATCGGGCGGCGACGACCGACCTAGGCTGCGTTCCATGACCGTCCGACGCCTCCGGCCCCACGCCACCACGATCTTCTCCGAGGTCACCCAACTCGCGGTGCGGTACGGGGCCGTCAACCTGGGACAGGGTTTCCCGGACACCGACGGCCCGCCGTCGATGATCGAGGCCGCCGTGCGCGCGATGCGGGAGGGTCACAACCAGTACCCACCCGGGACGGGGGTGCCCGAACTCCGGCACGCGATCGTCGCCCACGAGACCGCGCACACGGGCCTGGTCCACGACCCGGACAGCGAGGTACTGGTGACGGTCGGCGCGACCGAGGCGATCGCCGGTGCGGTGCTCGGCCTGGTGGAACCCCACGACGAGGTGGTGGTGATCGAACCGTCGTACGACTCCTACGCCGCCACCGTCGCGATGGCCGGTGCCACCCGGCGCCCCGCGCGGATGGTCCGCTCGGGCGACCGTTTCCGCCTCGACGTGGACTCCCTGAGGGCGGCGTTCTCCCCGCGGACCCGGGCCGTGCTGGTCAACTCCCCGCACAACCCCACCGGTGCGGTGCTGCCCCGGGAGGACCTCGAGCAGATCGCGGCCCTGTGCCGCGAGTTCGACGCGATCGCGATCTCGGACGAGGTCTACGAACACCTGACGTACGACGACAACGAGCACGTCTCCATCGCCACCCTGCCGGGAATGTCCGAGCGAACCCTGCGGATCTCGAGCGCCGGCAAGATGCTCAACTGCACCGGCTGGAAGATCGGGTGGGTGACCGGTCCGGCCGGACTGATCGCGGGCGTCCGGACCGCCAAGCAGTACCTGAGCTACACCGCCGGTACCCCGCTGCAACTCGCCGTCGCTCACGCCCTGAGCCACGAGGACGAGTGGATCCGGGCGCTGCGGGTACAGATGCAGGACAGGCGGGACCGACTCGTGGGGATACTCACCGGGCTCGGGGTGGATCTCGCCGTCACCCAGGGGACCTACTTCCTCACCGCGGACCCCCGGCCGCTCGGCGTCACCGACGCCGCGTCGTGGTGCCTGGAACTGCCCGAGAAGGTCGGCGTGGCGGCGGTTCCGTTCGCGCCGTTCACCGATACCTACTCCGCCGAGTGGTCGCATCTGGTGCGGTTCGCGTTCTGTAAACGACCCGAGGTGCTGGCGGAGGCCGGGCGCAGACTGCAGGGGCTCGCGACCTGAGACCGCGGGACGCTCAGCGCCCGGTGGTGAGGACGATCTTGCCCACCGCGCCACGGCTGTCCATGAGCTCCAGTGCCTCGGCGGCCCGGTCCAGCGGGAGCTCGACGCCCACGAGCGGGTCGAGCTTCCCTGCGGCCAACAGAGGCTCGACCTCGGCCCACTGCTTCTGCAGGTATCCGGGGTTGCTCATCCAGTACTCGCCCCATCCCACTCCCACGGCGCTCTTATTGCCGAGCAGCAGGCGGTTGACCTTGACCGTGGGGATCTCACCGCCCGTGAAGCCGATCACGAGGATCCGCCCCTCCTGCCCCAGGGACCGGATGGAGTCGGTGAACCGGTCGCCTCCCACGGGGTCCACGACGATGTCCACGCCCTTGCCGCCGGTGAGCTCCATCACCGCGTCCTTGAACCCCTCGGGGGCGACGGCGTCGGACGCGCCGGCCCTGAGTGCCAACTCCCGCTTCTCCTCGGAGGAGGCGACCGCGATCACGCGAGCACCGGACGCCACGGCGAACTGGGTGGCGGCGATGCCGATGCCGCCACCCGCGCCGTGCACGAGAACCGTCTCCCCGGGCTGGAGGCGGCCGCGGTGCGCCAGCGCGAAGTGCACGGTGAGGACGTTCATCGGAATCGACGCACCCTGGGCGAAGGTCATCGAATCGGGGAGCCGGAACACCTGGGCGGGGTCCGTCGAGACCACCTCGGCGAACCCGCCGAGGCCGGGGAAGGCGCACACGCGGTCGCCGGCGGCGAATCCCGACCCCTCGGGGGCGGAACGGACCACTCCCGCCACCTCCGACCCGGGCACGAACGGCAGCGGGGGCGAGATCTGATACTTCCCGCGGGACTGGAGGACCTCGGGGAAGGTCACGCCCGAGGCGTGGACGTCGATGAGGACCGCTCCCGGCTCCGGCTCGGGGAGATCCACGACCTCCAGGGCGGCGGGTCCGTCATGGGATGAGATCTGAATGGCACGCATGGCCCCATAGTGTCAGCAGACCCGCCGCGCCGGGACCGACGCACCGGATCACGTGTCGGGGTGCACCGGCGAGGCCGGATCGTCCGTCTCGGGGTGGCTACGCAGTCTCCGTCGTCGATGGAGGTGCAGGGCGAGCCCCACGGCCACCACCACCTGGCCCACCTGGAAGGCCAAGGCCATCAGGATGAACTCCCGCCCGAACGTGGTGGGCAGGGCCAGCAGGAGCGCGCAGACGCCCAACAGCACGACCGTGAGGATCTGGCCTCCGGCGAGGAGTCGACGCGCGGTGGTGACGAGACGGCCCCGGGAGATCAGCAGCACCGAGTTCATGGCGACGAGAAGACACACCGGCACCCCGATCTGCGAGGGGAACAGGAACAGGACCACGAACAGGGGGTGCGAACTGAGCGTGACGGTCCCGGTCACGAGGAACTGGGGAACGCTCCACAGTGCGGTGAGGAGCGCGCAGGACACGGTGATCCACGAGCCGCCCACCAGGATCCGCACCCGTCGAGAATAGCTGCGCGCCCTACCGGTCGCGCCCCTGCCCGCCGCTCGATTCGGCCACGCCGCGAGACCCCCCGCTACTCACTCCCTGGTGAGGGCCTCGCCGATGGGGGTCTGGCCGTCGGAGAACTCGATGGTGCGACCGATGGTGTCCGGCCTGCGCAGGACGGCCGCGGCGACCGCCGCCACGACGTCCCGGCTGGTGGCCCTGTCCTCGCGCTTGTCGGCGCCCACGCCGATCGACTCCCCGCCGGGGTCATCCGTGAGCATCCCCGGGCCGAGGATGGTCCACTGCAGTTCCGAGTCCCGGAGGTGGGCATCGGCGTCGGCCTTGGCCTGCGCGTAGGGGTAGAACGAATCATCCTCGGGAACGCCGTGCTCGGGTCCGGCCCCGTCGTAGGAGATCATGACGTAGCGCTCGACCCCCTCCTGCACGGAGGCGTCCATGGACCGGATCGCGGCGTCGCGGTCGACGGCGTAGGTGCGGTCGGCGTCTCCGCCACCCGCTCCGGCGGCCCACACGACCGAACCGCTGCCGCGGAGCACCTCCCGCATGCCCTCGACGTCGAGCGACTCGACGTCCGCGACGACGGGGGTCGCACCCACCTCCCGGATGTCGTCGGCCTGGTCCGGATTCCGGATCACCGAGTACACCTCGGCGCCCGCCTCCGCCAGGATCCGGGCCGCGCGGAGGGCCACCTTGCCGTGTCCGCCGATGATGGTCACAGGACGTTCGATACTCATGGCCTCCGTTGTACGCCTCCACCCCACTGTCGTGTGAGGCGCAGGTCACTTCCCGGTCGCCGTCCGGCCCGATCCGGTCACAACTCCACAACGACACGCCGTGGGCGCCCGTATGGGTTCGCGTCCTGTCGGACCGTGCGTGCATCATGTGCCCATAAGCCGGTACTCACCGGCAGTTCCCAGCAATGCCCTCGGAGTCACGCATGTCCTTGTCCCGGTCCGGGTCGCTCACGCCCTCGGCGTCTCAGGCGCCCCTCGTCCTCCTCGCCGGGCTCCTGGCCCTCCTGCTCGTCGCGACCGGATGCACCATCCCCGTGCCCACCGGGTCCGCGGGCGAGACCACCCCGACCGAGACCTCGGAAGCGCCGGTTCCGGCGACCCTGCAGGTCACCCCGGCGGACGGCGCCACGGACGTCGCCGTGCTGGACGGCGTCCGCGCCCGGGTGGAGAACGGCTCCCTCAGCGAGGTGGTGCTGACCAACGACGCGGGCAAGGAGATCGAGGGAGAGCTGTCGCAGGACGCGACCTCGTGGGCACCCGCTGTCACCCTCGGATACGGGCGCACCTACACCCTGGATGTCACCTACCGCGGAGCCACCGGCGGCGCGCGGACCGACTCGCGCACCTTCACCATGGCCACCCCGCAGGCCATCGTCAGCCCCAGCCTGGTCACCCCGGGCGGTGGCGCTCTGGAGTCGGATCGCGAGTACGGCGTCGGCATCATCGTGGCCGCGAGATTCGATCAGCCCGTGGCGGACAGGGAGACCGTCGAGAAGCACATGACGGTCACGACGGAACCGGCGGTCGAGGGCAACTGGTTCTGGCTCGACGACGCCACCGCGCACTGGCGGCCCCGGGACTACTACGAGACCGGGACCCGCGTGAGCGTGGATCTGGACACGGAGGGCAGGAACCTCGGCGGCGGTCAGTGGGGTGGAGAGGGCGCGGAGGTCGACTTCACCATCGGTGACCGGCGGGTGGCCATCGCGGACGACGACACCAAGACGGTCTCGGTGTTCCACAACCAGGAACTGGTCAAGACGATGCCCACGTCGATGGGCAAGGGCGGCTGGGCGACCCATAACGGCGTGAGCATGCACTTCTGGACCCAGCGGGGTGTCTACACCGTCCTCGACAAGGCCAGCACGGTGCTCATGGACTCCTCGACCTACGGTCTGCCGCTCGACGTCGGGTACCGGGTGACGGTCGACCACGGGGTGCGCCTGACCAACGAGGGCATCTACTTCCACGCTCTCGCCTCGTCGATGTGGGCGCAGGGCAACACCAACGTCTCACACGGATGCCTCAACCTGTCCCCCGATGACGCGGCCTGGTACTTCGACCAGGCGGTGGCAGGAGACATCGTCGAGGTCCGGAACACCGGTGGCCCGGAACAACAGGTCCACCAGAACGGTGACTGGGCGGTCCCGTGGAGCACCTGGCAGCGGGGTTCCGCGGACTGAGGGTTCCGACAACCGGGGTCGACACGCTACTTTTGCGCGATGGACCCCCGCTCACCCCAGATGAGACTGCCCGGAGTCACGATCGGCCACTGGACGGATCCCTCCGCGTTGACGGGGTGCACCGTGGTGCTGCTCCCCGAGGGCTCGGTGGCGTCACGCGAGGTACGGGGTGGCGCACCGGCGACCCGCGATCTCGACGCACTCTCCCCGGACAAGGCGGTGACCTCCGTCGACGCCGTCGTCCTCACCGGCGGCTCAGCGTTCGGCCTCGCGGCCGCCGAGGGGGTGATGCGGTACTGCGAGGAGGCGGGGAGGGGCGTTCCCACACCCGGCGGACGCGTCCCGATAGTCCCGGCCCTCGCACTGTTCGACCTCGGGGTCGGTGATCCGAAGGTCCGCCCGACGGCCGCCGACGGGTACACCGCCGCGGCCGCGGCGACCGGCCCGCTGGTCGAGGTGGGACAGGTGGGCGCGGGCACCGGGGCGTTCACGTCGCAGTGGCGCGGGGTGGAGAACATCCGTCCGGGCGGTATCCGATACGCCGAGAGCACTGTGGGTGACCTGGTCGTCGGGGCACTGTGCGCGGTGAACGCCTACGGCGACGTCGATCCGGGAGGGACCGAGGTGGACCTCGCCAGCGTGGCGAACCTGGTACCACCGTTCGACTACGCCTCCGATCGGGTGCACACCACCATCGGAGTGGTCATCACCAACGCGAGGCTGGACAAGACCGCCTGCTTCGTCGTCGCCCAGGGCGCCCATGACGGCCTCTCCCGGTCCCTGACGCCACCGCACACCCGATACGACGGAGACGGTTTCGTCGCCGTGGCGACCGGGGAGGTGGCCGCCGACGTCGACACCGTCCGCCTCATGGCGCTCGATGCCGTCTCCCGGGCGATACGGTCCGCCGGATCCTGATCCGTTCGCCTGGACGGTTCGCAGAACGGAGTCGACAATTCCGGTAATGGGCGGGACAATGGCTTGTCAGCCCGGGCATCGGCCCGCGGGGACACCGACGAAAGCGCAGGAGCACCTCCAGTGAGCCGAGCCGACACACCGGCCCGATCTATCAGCCCCCTTCTCGGAAGGGGGAACACCGGATGAGCATCGCGCTCTCACTCCTCATCGGCGTGGTGGTGGTTTTGGCCATCACCGCACTCACGGGCTACTTCGTGGCCCAGGAATTCGCGTTCATGGCCGTCGACCGCTCCCGGATGGGGGCCGCGGCGGAGAAGGGCGACCCGGCCGCGTCGCGGGTCCTCGGCGTGACCAGGCGGACGTCCTTCATGCTCTCGGGCGCCCAGCTCGGGATCACCGTCACCACCCTGGTCGTCGGGTACGTCGCCGAACCGCTCATCGGCCGCTCGATCGGCGAGCTCCTCGGCCTGGCCTCGGTGCCCCAGGGGATCGGAGTGGTGGTCGGCACGGTCCTGGCGCTGCTCTTCTCGACGGTCGTGCAGATGATTTTCGGCGAGTTGGTGCCCAAGAACCTGGCCATCGCCCGACCGGAGCCGGTCGCACGCTGGCTGGCCCGGTCCACCACGATCTACCTCGCCCTGTTCGGCTGGCTCATCGGACTGTTCGACAAGGCGTCCGAGGCCCTGCTCAGGGCCGTCGGCATCGAGCCGGTCCACGACAAGGAACACTCCGCCACCGCTCGCGACCTGGAGCACATCGTCGCCGAGTCCGGCGAGACCGGCGAGTTGTCCGAGGAACTGAGTCGACTGCTGGACAGGATGCTCGACTTCCCCGGCCAACCCGCCGAGCACGCCATGATCCCGCGCAGCCGCACCGACGTGGTGCGGGCGGAGGACACGGTCACCGACGTCCTGGCCAAGATGGCCACCGGACACACCCGCTACCCGGTGGTCGGCGACGACTCCGACGACGTGGTCGGCATCGTGGACCTCCACGACCTGCTCTCGGTGTGTGACGACGACCGGGCCGACCTCACGGCGGTGTCGGCCCTGATGCGGGCGCCGATCATCGTCCCCACCTCGCTGCCCCTTCCGGAGGTCGCCACCCGCCTGGGTTCCCACAAGTCCGAGATGGCGGTGGTGGTGGACGAATACGGTGGTTTCGCCGGTGTCGTGACCATGGAGGACATGGCCGAGGAGATCGTCGGCGAGATCGCGGACGAGCACGATCCCCAGCAGGCGGCCGGGACCCCGGTCAGCGAGGGCCTGGGCTGGCTCCTGGCCGGTGACACCCATCTCGACGAGGTGGAACGACTGCTCGACATCACCCTGCCCGAGGTGGACGCCGAGACCCTCGGTGGACTCGTGATCGAGACGACCGGGGACCTGCCCGAGCTGGGTGACCGGGTCGATATCCCTCTCCCCGACACAGACGTGCTCGAGGAGATCTCCGCCGACAGGGTCCTGCGGACCGAGGTGCGCAGGATCGAACGCCGCGTTCCCGCAGAGCTCCATGTCGTGGTCGAGGAGGCCGCGCGATGAACCCCACCACCTCCCTTCTCGCCGCCGAGGCAGGAACGGGCCTCACGAGCAACCCGTTCGTCGTGGTAGTCGCCACGGTCCTGCTCATCGCGGCCTCCGCGTTCTTCGTGGCCGTCGAGTTCTCCCTGATCTCCGCGCGGCGCCACCGCCTCGAGGACGCGGCGGCCTCGAGCGCCGCCGCTCGGGCGGCCCTGCGCAACGCATCCGAGCTCACGCTGCTGCTCGCGGGGTCCCAGCTCGGGATCACGCTGTGCGCGCTGGCACTGGGTTCCATCACCAAGCCCGCGGTCCACCACTGGTTCACGCCGGTGTTCGCGAGCTGGGGGTTGCCCTACTGGACGGCCGACGTCATCGCCTTTGTCCTGGCGCTGCTCATCGTCACCTTCCTCCACCTGGTGGTGGGAGAGATGGCCCCCAAGTCGTGGTCGATCACGCACCCCGAGTACTCGGCCACGTTGTTGGCGATACCGATGCGGGGCTTCCTCTGGATCACCCGCCCGCTGCTGGTGGCGCTCAACACCCTCGCCAACCGGATCCTGCACCGGATCGGGGTGGAGACCCGCGACGAGGTGGCCTCCGGCCAGGACGCCGACTCCCTACGCGAGCTCGTCCGCCACTCCGGTGAGGCCGGCACCCTCGACGACACCCACCACCGGCAGCTGCTCAACGCCCTGGAGTTGCAGGAACTCACCGTGGGGGACCTGCTGGGTGATCGCGGGGTCAACGCGCCCGCCGCCCCGGAGGAGATGTCCTCGGTCGACGTGAAGGCCTCCCCGGAGGACATCCGCGAGACGGCCCGCCGCACCGGTCATCTCCGGTTGCTGGTGATGGACGGGGAGACCGCGGTGGGTGTGGTGCACGCGCGTGACGCGATCAACATCCAGTCGGGGGCCACCGCGCGGGAGCTCATGCGGCCGAGCCTGTCCCTCGAGCACGACCTGTCGGTGGCCGAGGCGTTCCGCCGGATGCGTGAGGCGCGGGCCCACCTCGTCGTCGTCGAACAGTCCGGCGGCCACCCGGGCACCCATGTCTCCGAGGTCAGAGGGGTCCTCACGCTGGACGACGTCGTGCGGCGCCTCCTGCCCGTCACCTCCGGGTAGGCCGGGTGCTGCGGGCCGGGGGCCTGTGGGCCGGGGTCAGAACAGGCCGATAAGCCGGAGCAGGCCCCACAGCGCGAGCCCGGCCATGCCGATCAACACCAGCAGCATCAGGCCCACCGCCCCGACCGCCCGGAGCAGGTAGCCGCGGGCGTCGGTGTCCACGCGCCTGCCCTCGGCGATGGTCCGGTCGACCAGTCGCAGGTTCTTGGACGTGGCCTTGTGGGCGGCGTCCGCCACGTCACCCACGAACGGGACCACGCCGAGCACGGCGTCGACGAGGTAGTTCCAGCCCATGCGGAACAGGATGTGGACGGGGACCCGGTTGCGGATCGCCTCGGCCAGGACCGCTGCGGCGACGACGGTCCCCAGCGCGTCCCCGACGACGGGCACCAGGCCGACCACCGGGTCCAGCCCCACGCGGTACCGGGTGCCCGGGATGCGCACCAGATCGTCCATGACGCGCGCGAGGCCGGAGGTCACGGGGGACGACCCGGCCCTCTCCACACCGGGAGCGGGGGGCCTGGCCGCCACGGGCTCGGTCGAATGCGGACTCACCGGGTCGGGTCGACGGCTGGTCATGGGCGACGAGCCTACGGGGACGGGGGCGCCTCGCCACCGCCGCCCGGGGGCGGCCCGGCCGGTGCTCCGGCACGACCGGCGGGCGGCTCCCCGGGCC
>NZ_KB714652.1:0-150183 GCF_000349585.1 Dietzia sp. UCD-THP | reverse complement strand
TCCCCGGGCCCGCCGCTCCCACCCGCGGCGTTGTCCTCGGCGGCGGCGACGCCGATCGTGATCGTGACCTCGTAGCCGTCCTCCGGGGAGCCGACGACCTCGGGCATCTGCGCGTCCCACCCGTCGGAGAAGACCATGTCCGATTCCAGGCTCACCCCGGCCATGTTCCGGATGGAGGCGGTGTACCCGGAGTCGTAGGCGTAGACGGCGTCGGACTCCGCTTCGGGGAGTGCGATCTGCGAGGTGAGCCGGGCGTTCTCACCGGCCACGGCCGAGGCCAGGGTGTCGTAGACCTCGAAGTGCAGGTGCGGCCACCTGCCCGAGTAGCAGGCCGGGAAGATGCTGGTGAACTCGACTCTGCCGGACTCGTCCGCGGTCTGGACACCGCGGAGATAGTTCTGGTCGGTGACGCCCTCACTGTAGAGGGAGTACCGGCCCTCGCGGTCGCAGTGCCACAGGTAGACGGCCATCCCGGCCCCCGGTGCGCACTCGCGGGTCAGGTCCTGCAGGTCCACGGTCAGACGCATGGGGACACCCTCGGCGGTGCCGGTCATCCCCCCGAAGCTCGAGGTGATGTCCGAGCGGTGCACCCCGGATTCGATCAGCACGTTGGGCCCGTTGGACCCGTCGCCCGGGTAGGGTCCGGCGGTCTCTCCCGGCGCCGCCTCGACACACTCGGCACCGGCCCCGGACACGCCGGACGAGCCGGCGGAGGTCGTCGACGAGGTGGCGGACGACGTCGGGGTCTGATCCGTCGCACATCCCACCGTCAGGCCCACCGCGCCCACCCCGGCGGCGCCGAGGATCCCGCGCAGGGCCGCGCGCCGGTTCATCACGGCCAGGTCGTGCCCGAGTCCCAGATCGTGCTCGTGTACCGCGTCGTCGGGGGTGTCGGTGGAGCGGGATCGTCGGTAGCTGAACATCGGGGCCTCCGGGTCTGCGGGGTCTGGTGCACCCGCTCCTTCCGGCGGGACTGGTGAGGACAGTAGGAGCCGACGGCGTGAGTACCCTGCGGGTTGGCTGGCAGTTTCCTGTACCCGGCAGTTCTCTGTACACCGGGTGGTCGTCCGGCCCGACCGGTGCGGTGGGGGCGGGTTTCTGGTTGTGTGGAGTGATGACGCCGATGACACTGCGCCGCCACCACACCAGCGGCGCTCGCCGCCGACCCCGTCCCGTCGCCGGACTCGTCGCCGCCTCTCTGGCCGTGGCCCTGACCGGCAGCGGGTGCGCGGCACTGACCGGGGACACCGGATCGGACGAGCTCCAGCAGTTCCTCTCCACGCTGAGCAGCGGCGACCTCGCGGGGGCGGCCGCGCTCACCACCGATCCGGTCGCGGCCGAGGAGACCCTTGAGGCCAACGTGCTGGCGATGGGGTTCACCCCCACCCTCTCCGCGAGGACCCCGGACGGGGACCGGCGCCCGGACCGGGACCCCGTGCCGGTCGAGATCACCTGGGACATGGGGACCTCCGGGAACACCCAGGCCGACGACGAGCAAGCCGACGACGACGACGAGGCGGGCTCCGCCCCCGCCGGCGGGGAGACGGCGGCGGAGACCACCCCGCGCATCGTCACGACCAACGGCGAGGCACGGACCACCAGGGTCGGCGACGACTGGAAGGTCGAGTGGGCGCCGACGATCCTCGACACCCGCCTCGAGCCGGGGGGCACGCTGTCCTTCTCCGAGATCCTGGACTACGACACGTCGGTGGTGGACCGCACGGGCGAACCGCTCTTTCAGTGGACCCCGGTCACGGCGGTGACCCTCGCGCCGGACGCGGTGGAGTCGGCGGACGCGGTCGCGGCGCTGGTCGGCCCCGTGGTGCCGACGATCACCGGCCGGACGATCCGTGACGGCATGGCCGAGGCCGGCGACCAGCCCTACCAGGTCGTGGCGCTCCGGCCGTCCGACATCGACCCGATCCGCGATCAGCTCGCGGCCGTTGCGGGCGTGACGCTCCCCGAGCAGGGCCAGCTCATCCGCACCGACCGGAACCTGGACTCCCCCGCCCTCACCGGATTGCCCAATGCCTGGACCGAAGCGCTACAGGCGCAGGGCGGCTGGACCGCCGAGATCGTCAATCCCGATGCCGAACCCATCGAGCTGGGCAGTGCCCCGGTGGGCCAGGTCGAGGACCTGGTCTCCACGGTGCAGATCTCGATGCAACGGGCCGCCCAGCAGGCGGTGGACGCCTCCGCTCTGGGAGCGTCGATCGTCGCGATCCAACCCTCGACCGGGGGAATCCTGGCCGTGGCCCAGAACTCCGTCGCCGACCAGCAGGGGCCGGTGTCCATACAGGGCCGGTTCCCACCGGGGTCGACGTTCAAGATCGTCACCACGGCCGCCGCGCTGGAGGCCGGGGTCGTAGGCCCGGACGAGGTCGTGCCCTGCCCGGCCTCGGTCACCGTGTCCGGACGCACGATCCCCAACAACGACGACTTCGAACTCGGCCCGGTGCCGCTGGAGACGGCGTTCGCCCGCTCGTGCAACACCAGCCAAGCCGTCATCAGCGACCGGCTCGCGCCGGAGGCCATGAGGGACACGGCCGCCAGACTCGGCCTCGGGGTCGGGTTCTTCGCACCCGGCCTCGGTGTGGACACCTACACCGGCTCCGTGCCCGTCACCGAGCAGGGCCCGGCCCGGGTGGAGGCGGCGATCGGGCAGGGCGAGGTGCTGGCCAGCCCCTTCGGGATGGCGGTCATGACGGCCTCGCTCGCGAACGGCGGGCGGATGATCCTGCCGCACGTCGTCGACGGGATGCCCGCCACCGCCAACGACACCCCGGAACCCCTGGACCCGGGTGTGGTGGACACCTTGCGCAGGTACATGGAGCAGACCGTGCGATCGGGCACCGCCACGGCCGCCAACTCGATCCCCGGGCTCGGCGGCAAGACCGGCACCGCCGAGGTCGGCACCGGCCCCGCCCACGGCTGGTTCGTCGGCTCCACCGGGGACATCGCGGTCGCGGTCCTCATCGAGGGCGCCGACTCCTCGGGCCCGGCGGTGGCGATGGCCGCCCAGTTCCTCGGCGCCGCGGGACAGCCGGCACCGCTGGCACGGGGCTGACCCGGTAGGTTTCGCCTCATGCGTCTTCCTCGCCTCCCCCTGTCCGGTCTCCCCGTCCCCGGCCTCGACCGGATGCCGTTCGTCTCCTCCCCCTCCCCCGCGGACACCAATCGCCGGGTCCTGGTCACCGGCGGTGCCTCGGGCCTCGGCCTGGCCCTGGCCACGGCGTTCCTGGAACGCGGCGACCGCGTGATGGTCGCCGACCTCGCGGCCACCGACGACCGGCCGGACTCGCTGCCCGCCGATGCCCGTTATGTGCGTCTGGACGTGCGCTCCGAGGAGGAATGGCAGGCGGCGCGCGCCGAGGTCGAGCAGACCTGGGGCGGGCTGGACGTGCTGGTCAACAACGCCGGGATCGCGCAGGGCGGCCGCATCGAGTACCTCACCGAGGAGGACTGGCGGCTCATCACGGACATCAACCTGCTGGGCGTCGCGCGCGGGTGCCGCACCTTCGTGCCGATGCTCAAGGCCCAGGGGCGGGGGCACCTCGTCAACACCGCGTCCCTCGCCGGCCTCGTGCACCCGCCGACCATGGCCTCCTACACTGCCGTCAAGGCGGCCGTGGTGGCGATCTCCGAGACCCTGCGGTGGGAGTTGGAGCCGTTCGGTGTCGACGTCTCCGTGTTGTGCCCGTCGTTCTTCCGCACCAACCTGGCCTCGAGCCTGAACTCCTCCGACCCCGCCGCGAGCGGATTCGCGAGCAAACTCATCGACCGCTCCGAGCGCGGTGCGGACGAGATCGCCGCCGAGGTGATGACCGGGCTGGACGCGAAGCGGTTCCTGATCCTGCCCGACCCGGACGCCCGGAAGGCCTACCGCGGCAAGCGGTTCATGCCCGCCGCGTACGCCAAGACCATGCTCGGCATGGGCCAGAAGTTCGCCCGGGCCACCGGCGGGAGCTGACTCACGCGGCCGGCCGAGTAGCCTGCGATCATGGCTCCCTCGAATGCCCTCCCCTCGACCGTGATGTCCCGGGCCGACCTTGATTTCCTGCTGCACGACTGGCTCCGGGTGTCCGAGCTGTGTGGGCGCGAGCGGTACTCGGATCACTCGCGCGAGACCATCGACTCCGTGGTCGACCTGTCGGCCGAACTCGCCGAGAAGTACTTCGCCCCCCACAACCGCAAGGCCGACCTCAACGAGCCCAGGCTCGTGGGCGAGGAGGTCGAACTGATCCCGGAGATCGCCGAGGCCCTGCGTCGCTTCGCCGACGCAGACCTGGTGGGCGCCGCGATGGACTCACGAGTCGGCGGCATGCAGCTGCCGTACACCGCGTACCTGGCGTGTATGGCGTGGTTCTATGCCGCCAACGTCTCCACCGCCGCGTACCCGCTGCTCACCACCGGTAACGCCAACCTGCTGATCGAGCACGGTTCCGAGGAGCAGGTCGAGAGGTACGTCCGGCCCATGGTCGAGGGTCGCTTCACCGGCACCATGTGCCTGTCCGAGCCGCAGGCCGGCTCCAACCTCGCCGACATCACCACCCGCGCCGAGCCGCAGGACGACGGGACCTACCGGCTGTTCGGGCAGAAGATGTGGATCTCCGGCGGCGAGCACCAGATGTCCGAGAACATCGTGCACCTCGTACTGGCCAAGGTGCCCGGTTCGCCGGCCGGTACCCGCGGCATCAGCCTGTTCGTGGTGCCGAAGTACCTGGTCGACGAGGACGGTTCGATCGGGGAGCGCAACGACATCGTGATCACCGGCCTCAACCACAAGATGGGCTTCCGCGGCACGGTCAACACCATGCCCACCCTCGGCCAGGGCATGCACACCCCCGGCGGCCGGCCGGGCGCGGTCGGATACCTCGTGGGCGAGGAGAACACCGGTCTCAAGAAGATGTTCACCATGATGAACGAGGCCCGGCTCGGCGTGGGTCTGGGCGCCACGGCCCTCGGGTACACCGGGTACCTCAAGTCGCTCGACTACGCGCGCAACCGCCCTCAGGGGCGGACCGTCGGTGCCGATCCCTCCTCGCCGCAGGTCATGCTGACCGGGCACGCCGACGTGCGGCGGATGTTGCTGGCCCAGAAGTCCTACGTGGAGGGTGCCCTGGCGCTGGGGCTGTTCTGCGCGAGGCTCGTCGACGACGAGAAGACCGGATCCCCGGAGGAGGCCGCAGCCGCCTCCACCCTCCTGGACGTCCTCACCCCGATCGCCAAGTCGTGGCCGTCGCAGTGGTGCCTCAAGGCCAACGAACTCGCGGTACAGGTGCTGGGTGGGGCCGGGTACACCATCGACTACGACGTGGAGCAGCACTATCGCGACAACCGCCTCAACCCGATCCACGAGGGCACGCACGGGATCCAGGCCCAGGATCTGCTCGGGCGCAAGGTCCTCGCCGGGGGTGGTGCCGGACTGGCCGCACTGAGCGAGCGCGTCGCCGACACCTGCGACCGGGCGGATGCGGCAGGCGGCCCGGCCGAGGAGTTCGCCGCGCTGCTCCGACCGCGGGTGACGCGCCTGATCGAGGTGACCACCGCACTCGCCGGGCTCGGGGCGACCGACCCGGAGGCGTTCCTGGCCGACGCCACCGAGTACCTCGAGGCCGCCGGTCACATCGTGATCGCCTGGATCTGGCTCGAGCAGGTCCTCGCCCTGGGAGGTCGGATCGACGACGACGCCGACGGGTTCGCCGCCGGGAAGCGGCAGGCCGCGGCGTACTTCCTGCGGCGCGAACTGCCCGTCGTGGACGCGAAGTTCGACCTGCTGGCCGCGGGCGACCGCACCACCCTGGACATGCACGACGACTGGTTCTGAGCTGCGGGGCTGACCCTGGAGCGCGGGCCTGACTACGGTCCGAGTGTCCGGGTCAGGCCGAGGCGGAGGCGACGAGAACCCCGTCCAGCTCCTCGAACGCCTCGGTCCAGCCGTCGTGGACGCCGTGTTCGGAACCGCGGTCGTCGGGGTGCCGGGCCATGTGGAAGGTCATCATGGTGCGCCCCTCTCCCGCCTCGGCGAGGTCGACGGTGATGACGGGAACCTCGTCCCCGCGCTCGTCGTCCGGGCTGCCCCAGGTGAACCGGAGCCGGTCGGGCTCCCGGACCTCCAGGTATTCGCCCGTGGCCGGCCACTCGCCGCCGTCCGGGTCGATCATGAGGTAGGCGTAGCTGCCACCCACGCGGAGATCGATCGAGACGCTCTCGGCTGGGGTCGTGACCTCGTGCGGGTGCCACCAGCGAGCGGCCAGTGTCGGATCCGTCCACGCGCGCCAGAGAGTCTCGCGTGGGGCGTCGAACGTGCGGGAGATGGTGAATTCCGGGACGGATATGATGTCGTCACTCCTTCAATCGAGGCGTGCGACCTCGATCCGTGGGGTCGGCGTGCCCGGGCCGGATGTCGGTGAGCACGTCGTCGAGTCGGTCGAACTTCTGCTGCCACAGCGCGCGGTTGCGCTCGACCCAGGCCGTGGCGGCGTCCAGCGGTTCCGGCCGGAGCGTGCACACCCGCCACTGGGCGCGCGTGCTTCGCTCGATGAGACCGGAGGTCTCCAACACCCGGAGGTGTTGCGAGATGGCGGGTGCACTGATGTCGAACGGTTCCGACAACTCGCCCACAGTGGCCGGCCCGGCGCTGAGCCGCTCAAGGATCCCGCGACGCGTGGGATCGGCGAGCGCCTGGAACACCCGGGACAGCGGATCACCGGCCTGCTTCACTTCATCTTTCCCTTAATTAGGCGACAGCTTAAGTATGCACCACGGCTCGTCGTTGTCAGGCCCCCGCCCGACACGACGAGGCCCGGGCCGACGCTCTCGCGTCGACCCGGGCCTCGGTGCTTCCAGAACACTCGGGGGTCAGGGCCTCCCGGGGTTCAGCGGGCTCACTCCTCGGGGACGAGGACCTCATCGATGAGGTAGACCGTGGCGTTGGCGGTCTCGACGCCACCACAGATCACGTTGGCACCGTTGACGGTGAGCTCGTCACCGGAGCCCATGACCTCGACGTCCGCGCCGTTCAGCGTGGTCTGCATGCCCTCGATCTCGTCAGGGGTGATCTGTCCCTCGACAACGTGGTAGGTCAGGATGCTGGTGAGCAGCTCGGGATCGGTCTGCAGCGCCTCCATCGTGGCGTCGTCGACCTGCGCGAACGCGTCGTCGACCGGCGCGAACACGGTGTACTCGCCGTTGTTGAGGGTGTCGACGAGGTCGACCTCGGGGTTCACCCCGCCCGACACTGCGGCCGTGAGGGTGGTGAGGAGCGGGTTGTTGGAGGCGGCGGTGGCGACCGGCTCCATGGCCATGCCGTCGACCGAGCCCGGGCCATCCGGGTTGGCCTCGGCGTAGTCCGCACAGCCGGGACCGACCAGCATGCCGGCCGGCTCCGCCATCGCGGTGGTCTCCTCGGTGGTCATCTCAGAGGTCATGGGGGCGGTCGTGGTGCCCTCGGCCTCGGTGGTGCCCTCATCGTTCGCGCAACCGGCCAGAACGAGGCCGCTCACGGCAGCCGCCGCGGCGATCGAAGCCATGCGGCGGGAGATCGTCATGCTCATGGTGTTGGTCCTTTCAACAGAGCCTTGCGTGCTGGGTCACAAGGTCTTCGGCACGGTTCTCCGGCCGGATGGGTGGCTCCCGAATTCTTTCTCCCGAACCGTCCGGCGGGTCCCGTGCTCCGAACTCCTGACGTGGACATCACCCAGCCCCGAGCCCGCGTGACGGCCCAGATCGCCGCGGGCATCCTCTCGACCGGCATCGCCCTCGCGGTCGGTCACGCCGTCGCGGGCCTGGTCGCCCCCGGGTCGTCTCCGTTCCTGGCGGTGGCCGATTCCGTTGTCGACCGCGCACCCGCGGCCGTCCGCGAGGCGACCATCGACGCGCTCGGGACGGCGGACAAGCCCGCGCTGCTGATCAGCCTCGCCGGCATCCTCGCGGTGCTCGGCGTGGTGGTCGGCCTACTGGAGCGTCCGCGCCGCCCCATCGGTTCCCTCATCATCGTCGCCCTCGGTCTCACGGGAACGCTAGCGGCGGTGACGCGTCCGACGGCCGGACCCGCGTGGGCGCTGCCGACCCTCGTGGGCACCGTCCTCGCCGTGGTGGCGCTGCGTCTGATGATCGGCGCGTTGTTCCCCGCACCCGCGAGCCCGTCCGGAACCGCGGGCGCCGAGCACCCGGGCCCGGGCCCGGGCCCGGATCGACGTCGCTTCCTGGTGCTCGCCGGGTCGGCCGTGGCCGTGATCGCGGCGGCGGGCGCGACCGGGGTGGCACTGACCCGCCGCGCGGCCGACGCGCTCGCCGAGCGCACGGGCCTCCAGCTGCCACGGGTGTTGAGCCGCAACGCCGCCCCACCGGTCCCGGAGGGGATCGTTCCCGATGCCCCCGGGGTCACCCCGTTCCTCACGTCCAACGAGGACTTCTACCGCATCGACACCGCGCTGCGTGTCCCCGCGCTGACCACAGCGGACTGGCGGCTGCGAATCCACGGGATGGTGGAGAGGGAGATCGAACTGGACTGGCAGTCACTGACGAGCCGGGAGTTCCTGGACCGGATCGTCACCCTGACCTGCGTGTCCAACGAGGTCGGCGGCAACCTCGCCGGCAACGCGACCTGGACCGGCTTCCCGATCGCCGAACTGCTCGCCGAGGCCGGCCCCCTTCCCGAGGCCGACATGCTGCTCTCGACCTCCGTCGACGGGTGGACGGCGGGCACCCCGCTCGAGGCCCTCACGGACGGCCGGGACGCCCTGCTGGCCGTCGGGATGAACGGCGAACCCCTGCCGCTCGAGCACGGGTACCCGGTCCGGCAGGTCGTGCCCGGCCTGTACGGCTACGTCTCCGCCACCAAGTGGGTGGTGGACTGGGAGGTCACCCGATTCGACCGCGCCAGCGCCTACTGGACCGACCGGGGGTGGGGTGAGCGGGGACCCATCCTCACCGCGAGCCGGATCGACAGGCCCGCCCCCCTGGCCCAGCTGGAGCCCGGCCCCGTCGTGGTGGCCGGGACGGCATGGGCCCAGCGCCGGGGCATCGACCGGGTGGAGGTGCAGGTCGACGACGGTCCGTGGAACGAGGCGACGCTCGCCGAGGAGTACTCGATCGACACCTGGCGCATGTGGTCGTGGACCTGGGACGCCGAGCCCGGCCTGCACACGCTGTCGGTCCGGGCGACCGACTCGACCGGTGAGGTGCAGACGGAGACCCGACAACCGCCGATCCCCACCGGGGCCACGGGCTGGCACAACCGCACGTTCCGGGTGTCGGGGACATGACCGTCCTCGACACACCCCTCCTCACCACCCGCCCGTCCCGTGCGTTCGGACCACCTCGCATTAGACTGTCCCCCGTGTCCGAGCCCACCGCCCCGTCGCTGGCCGATCCGGGGCGCCTCCTGGAGCTCTCCGCGGCCGGGGATCTCGATGCCTTCGCCCGCTTCTACGACCTCATGGCGCCCCGTGTGCACGGTCTCGCACTCCGGGTCCTGCGCGACCCCGGGTACGCCGAGGAGACCGTCCAGGAGGTGTTCCTCCAGGTCTGGAAGCAGGCCTCGGGGTACAGCCCCAAGCTCGGCTCGGTCCATTCCTGGGTACTGACCATCGCCCACCGGCGAGCGGTGGACAGGGTGCGGTCCGAGAGTTCCGCGGCCCGGCGCGACGAGGCGGACGCCGCCGCGGGGATCACGCACTCCGGCGACATCGCCGACCAGGTGACCGAGGAGATCACCCGGGAAGAGGACGCCGCGGACATCCGTCGATGTCTCGGGGAACTCACCGAGAACCAGCGCGAGTCCATCGAGATGGCGTACTTCTCCGGGTTGACCTACCGGGAGGTCGCCGACCAGCTGGGGTCCGCACTGCCCACGATCAAGTCACGAATCCGCGACGGCCTGCGCCGTCTCAAGAGCTGCCTGGGAGGTGAGCTGTCATGACCGTCCGACACCACGATCATCCGGGGTCCCCGGACACGGTTCATCCCGAGGACCTCGACCTCTACGCCCTGGACGCGCTGGACCAGGAGGAGGCGGACGCCGTCGAGCAGGCGCTCGTCGCCGCGACCCCGGATCAACGCAGCTCGATGCTGGCCCACATCCGGTCCACGCGGGAGGTCGTGGCCGATCTGGTGGCCGACGCCGACCTCGACGTCCCGCCGCCGCCATCCCTGCGTACCAGAGTGCTCGACCTGGTCACGGCGGAGGCCGGGACCGGACACGATGCACCCACCCCGGATGCCGACGACACCGGTGACACCGGGGGCGCGGCAGTGGTCGACCTGAGCCGGATGCGCGAACGCCGGCGCCCCGGGACCTGGACCTTCCTCGCCACCGCGGCGGCGGCCATCGTGTTGGTGGCCGCGGGGGTGACCATCGGGCGACTGACGGGCGACGCGGGACCGGAGGACAACCTCCCGGTCGCGTCCCCGCCCGCCGCGACGATGCCGGACGAGGTCACGTCCCTGCTCACGGCGCCCGACCTCGAGGTCTCGCGCGGTCAGGTGGGCGGCACCGGCAGCGCCACCGTGCTCGCGTCCAAGACGGCCGACATGGCGGTCATCTCCATGACCGGGATCCCGGAGCCGGCCGAGGGCCGCGCCTACCAGCTGTGGCTGATGGGTCCGGACCACGACCCGATCCCGGCGGGCACGATGGAGTCCGGCGAGGTGGGCCCGTCGCCCTCCGCCGAGCTCAGCGGGATCCGCAACTCCGCCCAGATCGGGATCACCGAGGAGCCCGCGGGCGGCTCCCCGGCCCCCACGGGTGAGGTACTGCTGGCCCTCGACCTGGCCTGAGCGCGCGACCCGGCCTGAGCGAGCGACCCGGCCCGAGCGCGCATCCTGGCCCGAGGGGCGCGACCCGGCCCCGACGGTGTCCGGGCGGGATCGGCCGCTCAGGCCCGGCGGCTCACGGCCGCCACCACTGCCGCAGTGGAACGTCCCAGGTCATGGTGTCGCCGAGCCGGACGGCCAGGATCTGATGGAGCTGGATCTTGTTGTGCTCGAAGCCGTACTGGCAGGCACCCATGTAGAGCCCCCACAGCTTGGCCATCGGTTCGCCCACCTCGTCGACGGCCTCGTCCCAGTGCTCGACCAGGTTCGCGCACCAGTCGCGCAGCGTGAACGCGTAGTGCTGCCGGAGGTTCTCCTCGTGCAGCACCTCGAACCCGGCGTTCTCCGCCTCGAGGTGGACGGTCCCGGCACCGGCCAGCTCGCCGTCCGGGAAGATGTATCGGTCGATGAAGGCGCCCGCCTTGACAGACCGGGAATTGTCCGGCCGGGTGATGCAGTGGTTGAGCAGACGCCCGCCCGGCTTCAGGTACCCGTGCAGTCGGTCGAAGTAGGCGTGGTAGTTACTGCGCCCGATGTGCTCGGTGATGCCGATGGAACTGACCGCGTCGAAGTCGCGCTCGGGCACGTCGCGGTAGTCCATCAGCCGGACCTCGGCCAGATCCCCCAGGCCCTGGGCCCCGATCGCGGCCCGGCCCCACTCGACCTGCTCCCGCGAGAGTGTCACGCCGATCGCCCTCACCCCCCGGGAGGCCGCGTAACGCACCATCCCGCCCCACCCGCACCCCACGTCGAGCAGCCTGTCGCCCGCCTTGAGACCGAGCTTGTCAAAGACGAGGCGGTACTTGTTCTCCTGCGCCTCCTCCAGGGACCTCTGTTCGTCGGTGTAGCACGCACAGGTGTAGGTCATGGTGGGCCCGAGGATCCACTCGTAGAAGCGGTTGGATACGTCGTAGTGGTAGCTCACCACCTCTGAGTCCCGCTTCTTGGAGTGTCTCCGCATGCCGTGCGCGACCCGGCGCCACGCCGCGGGCACCTCCTGCTCGGGAATCGGCAGCATCGTGAGGTTCTGGCGTCCGATCGACCGGGCGACCCGGGCCATCGTCCGCACGTCCGGCCTGCGGGTCATGGTCTTGCGAAAGACCTCGAGCGCGCCGAACACGTCGTGCGGCGCCCCGGGATGCACCCCGTCGACCTCGATCTCTCCCATGAGATAGGCGCGGGCCAACCCGAGATCGCCCGGCGCGGTGACGATGTACTGCAGGGCTCGCCGGCTCTTCAGGCGTAGTATCAGATCGCTCTCGGGCGGGCCGAACGCAGAGCCGTCGTACGCCTCGATGCGCAGGGGTGGCTCGCCCGTCGCGAACGCGCCGACGATCTCACCGATCGTCATCCTGTCAGTCGTCACCGTGCACCCACCGCCTTGTCGTAGAGGGTCGAGAACCGACCGTCCGGGTCGAACTCCGACTTGAGCCCGGCGGCGTGCTCACCGCCGTACAGCTGGTCGAACTCCTCCCGGGAGTAGAAGACCTCGGAGTAGAGCGACTTGTGCCCACCGAGCCGGGAGACCTCCTCCTCGATGCGCCGGTTCCACGCCCCCTCCGCCGACCCCGGCTCTACCGGCGCCGAGGACCAGAATCCGATGTTGACATAGGTTGTGTCGGGCGACAACGGATACAGCGGCCACGGTCGGTCGGAGGCCGTCCGCCCGTCCGGTGTCGGCGCCGGGGTGCGCTCCCGCAGCCGCAGCGGACACACCCACAGCGGCTCTATGGGGACCTCCCGCAGGAACCACTCCAGGAACTCCTCGGTCCGGTCGATGGTCACTTCCACGTCCTGCACCACGCGCTCGCGCGGGCCCTCGCCCTTGAGCGCCCCGATCCTGTTACCCAGGTCGTACCTGTGGTCCAAGCCGATGATCTTCCAATACGCCGACGACCTGAGCAGCTGCTGCGGCCACCACCGGCGGATGCCCGGGTTCTGCACCCCGAACGCGCGCGAGCACCAGAACCAGTCGGTGTCCCAGCGCCACAGGTAGTCGCGGGTGGTCAGCCGATCGCGGACCACCGAGCCGGCGGGGCCGCCGTGCCGGATCGACCGGTAGTAGATCGCCTGCTTGTCCCGCACCCCCGTGTAGTCCGAGACGGGTCCGGGCTCGTCGGTCCGCCGCCCCAGGGTCAGGTAGGACTCGTCGGCCGAGAAGACGACCCCGTCCAGGAAGTCGACCACCTCGTCGTCGTACGTCCCTGACTCGCTGATCCGCCCCAGCCCGTCGGCCAGCGCGGCGAGGGAGTCGAACCGGACGTGGCGCAGTTCGACGTACCGCATGACCGGTTCGAGCGCGATGCGCAGCCGCACGGCGTACCCGAGCGAGCCGTACGAGTTGGGGAACCCGCGGAAGAGCGCCTGCTCGCGCACCGTCCCGTCGGGGCGGGCGGTGACGATCTCGCCCGTCCCGGTGAGGATGTCCATCTCCAGAACCGACTCGTGGGGCAGCCCCAAGCGGAAGGAACTGGACTCGATGCCCAGTCCGGTCACGGCGCCCCCGAGGGTGATGGTCTTGAGCTGCGGCACCACATACGGCATCAACCCGTACGGCAGGGTGGCGTCCACCAGGTCCTCGTACGTGCACATGCCCTGCACGTCGGCGGTGCGGGCGTCCGGATCCACGGAGACCACGCGCGTCAGGCCGGTGGTGTCGAGACCGTGCGACGACGACGAGGCGCGCGGCCTGAACAGATTGGACGTCGTCTTGGCCAGCCGGACGGGCTCCCCCCGGGGGACCGCCTCGAAGCTGGCGAGGAGCCGGCGGACACCCTCGTCATGGCGCCGGGGCCCGACGACCAGCGATCCGGACAGACGACCGTGAGTGCCCATGCGCCCCACCCTAGTGGCGGTCCGCCACGACGGGACCCCTTCCGTCGGCAGCCCACCCCGGCGTCCCGGGCACTGCGCTCCCCACTCCGCTCCCCACCCGCTCGGCTCGCCGGGACCGGTGCCACTGACGGGCCGGTCTCGATCCCGTCTCGATTGTGGCACCGGTCATATCGTCTCCACCGAACGCTCCCGAGTCGTCGGACCGCGTCCGTACCCTTCCCGAATGGAGGACCTCACTATTCCGATTCACACTTCCCCCATCGAGGAGGGCCCGTCATGACCGCACGTGCACACCGAGCCGCGCTGTTGACCCGGGGCGCCCGCGAGATCCGCCCCGACCGACGACGGGGGCTCGTCGCCGCGTCGGGGTTCGCGGCGCTCGCCCTGGTCCTCGGGGCGTGCGGGGAGGAGGGGACCGCGGAGGAGGCGGTCGGCGAGGCGACCAGCGCGGTGGGGTCCGTGGCCGCGGAGGCCACCTCCGCTGTCGGCGACGCCACCGACCGCGACGGGGCGACGACCGGCGAGCAGCCGGCCCCGGACGGCGGCGATGACGGGCGGTCCCCCGAGGAGCAGTTCCTCGGCGAGATCCGGACGGTCGGCGTGGTCGCCGACGACGAACCGGGTTATCTCGCGCGGGGGCGGGAGACCTGCGCGTCACTCGACGGCGACATGGGATACGTCGACGTGGTCCGGCAGTACAACGACGCCCACCCCGACGCACCGGTGACCGAGGCCCCGGTGGTCGTGGCGGCCGCGGTCAGGGCGTTCTGCCCGCAGCACCTGCCGCAGGTCGGCCAGGGGGGCTAGGTCGGTTCGGCCGGATCGGGGCGCTCGGGCGGTGAGGGGGGCTCGCACGGCGGGCCCTCACAACCCCTCCCGGTCAAGCGCCTCCGCGGTGAGCCGACGGCCGAGTTCGATCATCTCCTCCGCCCGATGGAAGTCGAATGCGGAACACGAGTCCGACGGCACCTCCACGAGGACGTCGGGACGGTTGCCCGCCATCCGGTAGCCGGTGAGGATGCTCTGCATGGCCTCGACCGACTGGGAGACCACGTCGAAGATCCGGAGTGTGCCCGGGAGTGACTCGAGACCCCGCTCGTCGCTCTGGGCGTCGGCCCGGACCTCGCGTTCTCCCTCTTCGACCGCCTCCTCGACCTCGGGGGACGGTGTCGCCGATCCCCCCGGGAGGGATCGCCCGGCGGAGTCGGTGCCGGCCCCGGGCCCGGTCGTGTCGATCCCGGCCGCCTCCACGCCGGCTGCGTCCGCCCCGGACGTGTCCTGACCGAAGCGGGCGGCGACAAGACGGACCAGGTCGGCGTCCCGGACGTCCGCCGCCGCCGTCCGGATGCGACCCGAGAGCCTGGCGGTGGTCGCCGTGACGGAGCCACCCTTCTTCGAGATCTTCGGATCCGCCACGGCCGACGGTTCCTCGGGATCCGAACTCTCCTGGAACGTGGAACCGCGGATACCCTCCCGGCGACCGGTCAGCGACACCGCCAGCACCAGATCGCTGTCCACCGAGGCCAGAGGCTCGAGCGGGACCGGGTTGGTCACGCCGCCGTCGATCATCAGGCGCCCGCCCACGATCGCCGGGGTGACGATGCTCGGGATGGCGAACGACGCACGCACGGCGATGTCCGCCGGTCCCCGGGTGAACCAGACCTCCCGCCTCGCCCGCAGGTCGGTGGCCACAGCGGTGTAGGGGATCGCGAGGTCCTCGATCCGCACGTCGTCGAGCATCTCGCCGATCACGCCCATGATCTTGTTGGCGCGGATCGCTCCCCCGCCGGCGAAGGACACATCCAGCAACCGCAAGACGTCCCGTTGTGCCAGGCCTCTCACCCATTCCTCGAAACGGTCCAGCTCACCGGCCGCGAGCAACGAACCCACCACCGCACCCATCGAGGCCCCGGACACCCCGACCACCTCGTGTCCGCGCGCCTGGAGCTCGCGGATGGCCCCGATGTGCGCATATCCGCGTGCCCCGCCGGAACCCAGTGCCAACGCGACCCTCATGCGGTCCCCCTTCGTCGTCCTCATTCAAGTGTGCACCGGGGCCGCACGCATCATCACGGCACCTCGGCGTGCGTGTCGTAGGGGCGATCTATCGTCACCCCCGTATCGAGCACCTGTTCGATGCGGACGATCGCACACCAGACAACCAGGAGTTCCCGTGTCCCACACCGTCATCCCCTCCCGCCCCATGGCCTCCGTCGACCCCGACATGGCCGTCGTCGCCGCCAACATCGACCGATACGGCATCCACCTGGTCCACGTGGGCGAGGGCTGCACCTGCGCGGACTGCGACTCCGCCCCCCTCCCACCGGACCAACGATTCGGATACACGGTCGGCCTCACCGGTCGCGGACACCCCGAGCTCCTGGTCCGCGGCCTGGGCGCCCGTGAGACTGCGGTGCTGCTCACCCGGTGGGGCGGGTCCGTCCTGGACGGCGGGGTCCTCGACGCCGGCCACCTCCTGTGTGAGGGCCCCGACGGGCCGACGTGGGACCTCACTCCGGTTCGGCGCCCCTCCAGGACACTGCGGTGGGCGGGCCGCTACTACCGCACCGCCGGCTCCGGCGGCCTCAGCGCCCTGGAACTGGTGCCCGCTCGTCGGCGCTGTCCATGCGAGGGGTGCTGCTGAGGTCACCAGCACGGCGGGGTCGTCGTAGGGTTTATCCATGCCCCGCCATCGGCTCCTTCTGGACTCACGTTCGCCGTCGATCATCGTCCCGCTCACGGGGCGGGATCTCCCGGAGCTCGAGTCTCAGACCGACGCGCTGCTCACCGCCGACGCCGAGTACCGGTGCACACCCGAGGTGGGGGCGCCTTTGAACGGGGCCTCACCCGACGCGGGCTCGTCGGCGGGCCGGTCAACTGACCGGCTGGTGGATGTCGTCGAGTGGCGGGTCGACCTCTTCGAACCCTTCACCGCCGGGGCCGGAGGCGACCCGGCCCGGGCGGTGAAGGCCCTCGAGCGGCTCTCGACGCTGCTGCCGGAGGTGCCCATCCTGGCCACCTTCCGCACCCGCAGCGAGGGCGGGGGCGCGGAGATCTCCCCGGCGTCCTACCTCGCGGTGGTCGAGGCGCTGTCCGCCACCGGCGCCGCGGCCGCCGTGGACGTGGAACACCTGCATCCGCTCGCGGCGCAGGCCATCGCCGCGGCCCACCGCCACCGGGTCCCGGTGGTGGCGTCCACCCACGACTTCGCAGCGACCCCGCCGGCCGAGGAGCTCGTGGCACGGCTCGCCGCTATGGAGGACGCGGGGGCGGACGTGGCCAAGATCGCCGTGACGCCACGGTCCGCCGCCGACGTGGTGGCTCTGCTGTCCGCCACCGAGGAGCGCCACCGGGTCGCCCGCATCCCCCTGATCACCATGTCGATGGGCGCCCTCGGGGCGGTCACTCGGCTCGGCGGCGGACCGTTCGGCTCGTCGGCCACCTTCGCCACGGTGGGCGCGGCCTCCGCTCCCGGCCAGCTCCCCGCCGATGGGGTCCGCCGCGCTCTGGACCTGCTCAGCAGCGGGTCCGCACCCGGGGGTGAGCCGGTCTACAGCTGACTCCGCCGCGCGAGGTTCACCAGATCACCCGCCGGGCCGGACAGTTGGCGCGGCGGCCGCCACACCGCACGCAACTCACGATGCAGATCCAGGCCCTCGATCTCGATTACCTTCAGGGCGCCGGAGGCAACCTGGTCCGCCACGGCGAGCGTGCTCATCCCCGCCGGTCCAACACCGTCCAGGACGCTGGTGCGAATGGCGGCGGCGCTGGCGAGTTCGAGCAGGGGCGCGGGGCGCTCGTACTCCTGCAGGGCCCGGTCCAGGGTCGTCCGCGTTCCGGACCCCGGTTCCCGCACCACCAACCGGGTGGCCGCGAGCTCGGCGATGGTCACCGGGGTCCGGCGCCGCGCCCACGGATGTGACGGCGGGACCACCACGACCAGCCGATCGCGGGCGACGGTGCCGGAGTGCAGACCGGGCGGCACCGTCGGGGATTCGATGAACCCCACATCACAGGCGCCGTCCAGCACCAGCTCGGCGACCTTCACCGAGTTGTGGACCTGCAGGTGGATGTTCACCTCCGGTCGCGCTCCGCTCAGTGCCCCCAGCCAGCGGGGCATCAGGTGTTCTGCCACGGTCATGCTCGCGCCCACGGTCAGGGTGGCGGACCGCTCGGACTGCAGGCTCTGCGCCACCTCCAGCAAGCTGCTCGTCTCGGCGAGGACCCGTCGCGCCCAGTGGGCCAGCACCGTCCCGTGTGGGGTCAGCGTGGCGCCCCGCGGGTGCCGCCGCAGCAACGGCATCCCGAAGTTCCGCTCGAGTTCCTTGACCGCCCTGCTCGCGTTGGGCTGCGCCATCCCGATCTTCCGGGCCGCCGCACTCAGGCTGCCCTGCTCGTCGACGCCGACCAGGAGCTCGAGCACGAGCAGGTCGGGCCACCTTCTGGTCATGCGATGAGCATATGGGAGCAGCTCTATCCATGTGCGTTTGATATGGATCAATGCCGTATTGCCGACTTCCGGAGGAGGTGCCGGGCAGCCACTCTGGAGCTATGAACGCCCCCCTGGCCAGGTGGCCGCGCCGCCACGCACCCCCGGGGCGGTCGTCGGCGACGGACACGGTGCCGTCCCACTCGGCGCGCGCGGTGGCGCCGGGCGCGGCGCTGACGCTCGCGGGCACCGCCGTGGCCCTTTCGGTCGGTCACCTGGTGCCCGCGCTCAACCCGATGCTCGTGGCAATCGTGCTCGGGGCCGCCCTCGGCAATACCGGGCGGGTTCCGACCCGTGCCGCCGCGGGCCTGGCCTTCTCGTCGCGGACCCTGTTGCGGATCGGGATCGCCCTGCTCGGCCTCCAGCTCGTGCTGGGCGACATCACCGCCCTGGGGTGGCAGGTCATCGTGCTCGTCGTCGTCATCGTGGTCATGGGAATCGTCGGCACCCTGGCGCTGGGTGGCGCCCTCGGTCTCGGATGGACGCAGCGCCTTCTCATCGCCTGCGGGTTCTCGATCTGCGGTGCCGCGGCGGTGGCCGCCGTGGACAGCGTCTCCGACTCGGACGAGGAGGAGGTACTCACAGCGGTGACCCTCGTCGTCGTCTTCGGCACCCTGATGATCGTCGCGGTGCCGGTCCTGTCGACGATGCTGGGATTGTCGGACACCGCAGCGGGCATGTGGGCGGGCGGTTCGATCCACGAGGTCGCCCAGGTGATCGCGGCCGGCGGCGCGATCGGCGGCTCCGCCCTGGCGGTGGCCACAGTCGTGAAGCTCGCCCGCGTTCTGCTGCTGGCCCCCGTCGTCACCGTCATCAGCCTCCACCGGCGCCGGGTGACCGGCACCGACGGCCCGGGCACGCGGCCTGCGCTGGTCCCCGCGTTCATCGTCGCGTTCCTGGTTCTGGTCTGCCTGCGCTCGTCCGGGCTGGTCCCGGCCACGGCCCTCGACGTCGCGTCCGCGGCGCAGACGATTCTGCTCACGTGCGCCATGTTCGCGCTCGGGACCGGTGTACGGCTCGCCGCGATGCGCAGGGTCGGCGCACGTCCGGTCATCCTGGCTGCCGCCTCGACGACATGGGTAGCAGGCCTCGCACTGGCCGGCGTCCTGCTCATCTCGCCGACGGTCTGATCACACCGACGGTCTGACCACACTGACAATCGGCGGGTGATGGCCCCGACGGTCAGCGGTTGACGGTCATGACAGGGCGGGTAGCGTCGACGCCCCTGCAGTTCCCGCGCGAGGAGGCCGGAATGCGGATCGTCATCATCGGCGCGAGCGGGAACGTCGGCACCGCGCTGCTCCGTCGCCTCCGCGAGACGCGCTCCGGCGACGAGCTCGTCGGGCTGGTGCGGCGGCCGCCGGATCCCGTCGGCGAGTACCGGGGCGTCGACTGGCACGCGCTGGACGTCTCCGATCAGGACGCCGTCGGCGAACTCGGTCGCCATTTCGCCGACGCGGACACCGTGGTCAACCTGGCCTGGGGTTTCCAACCCACCCGGGAGGTCGACTACCTCGAGAGGGTCGGGGTCGGCGGAACCGCTGCGGTCCTCGAGGCCGCGCAGTCGGCCGGGGTGGGCCACTTGGTCCACATCTCCTCCGTGGGGACGTACGCGCCGGGCCGCCACGGCGAACACGTGGACGAGGACTGGGCGAGGACCGGGGTGCCGAGCTCGGCCTACAGCCGACACAAGGCCGCGGCCGAAAAGCTCATCGACGAGCATGAGAGACACCATGGCGCCGATGCCGTGCCCGTGGCCCGGGTGCGGCCTGGTTTCATCGTCCAGCGGGCGGCGGCGAGCGGACTGACGCGCTACGGACTTCCCGCCTATCTGCCGGCACACCTCATGCCACGGCTGCCGCTACTACCGCTCGACCGGGACCTGTGCCTGCCCCTCATCCATGCAGAAGACGTCGCCGACGCCCTCGTGAGAGTGATCGACCAGGGCGCCACCGGTCCGTTCAATCTCGCGACTGATCCACCGTTCACCAGGAACGATCTCGCCGAGGTGTTCGGCGCGCGGTCGGTCCACGTCCCACTACCACTCCTCGGGGCGATCGTCGGGCTGGCGTGGCGGGCCCGACTGCAGCCGGTGGACCGCGGGTGGCTCGACCTGGCGTACAGCGTGCCCCTCCTGGACTGCGGCCGCGCACGTGACGAACTCGGATGGACACCGTCCTGGGCGCCGAGAGAGGCCATGGCCGACCTGCTCGACGGGATCGCGCACCTCGCCCACACCGGGAGCGCACCACTACGCCGCAGGTCCGTGCCCGACCTGGTGCGCCGGGACCTGACCGAGGGACTGATCTCCTCCCGCCGGTTCCCCTGATCGACATCCGTCCGGCCGGGCAGAACGGACGAGAGGTCGGCCATCAGCCGTGTCGCCGGAGAACCTCGTTCCGCAGGCCCGTGGTGGCCACGTCCGCGATGTGCTTCTGGGCCTTCTTGACCACCGGCCCCGGGAGCTTGATCTTGAGGTCCACCTCGAGGTCAAAGACGACCTTGGTGGTGCCGTCCCCGTTGTCCGTGAGTTCGTACCGGGCGTTCTGGACCTTCTGGGAACCGCTCTCGACGAGCGACCAGCTCACCTCGCCGTCGTACCACTCGTAGCGCACCACCATCTCGTCGGTGACGCCGTACTGGGACACCCGCTCCCACACGACGATCGGCCACCCCTCGTCGTCGGCCTCCCTGACCTCGACCGCGCGGTGAGCACTCGACCAGTCGACGAGGGAGTCGACATCGGCGAGGACCTCCATGATCTCGGGGACGCCGGCCTCGATCGTGACCACTGACTGCACTGAGACTGCCATGGTCGGAAAGCTACCCGCGCGGGGCCGGTCCGGGAGGAAGATCGGGGGATGAGTTCTCGATCCGTGGAGGCGGACGACCCGCGGCACCGCAGGGTGGTGTTGCTGCGTGGGATCAACGTCGGCAAGGGCGGCCGCATCGCCATGAGCGACCTGATCGAGTGCACCGAGGCCGCGGGCGGGAGCTCGGTCAGGACGGTGCTGGCGACCGGCAACGTGATCGTCACAGACCAGCGGCCGGTGACCGAGCTGCGGGCGGCGCTCGAGGCCTCCTATGCGCAGAGGTTCGGCTACCGGTCGGTGGTGCAGGTTCTCGCGCTCGACGACGTGGCGGCGATGGCGTCCTCCTACCCTTTCGACACGCTGCCCCAACACCACGACTACGTGGTGTTCTCGGACGACCCGGAGGTGACGACCCGGGTGACGGTCGCGATGCGCGCGGCCATCCGGGCGGTCGGCGAGGCGGCCACCGGCACGGACGCGGGCGCCGGCACCGACGCGCATGCCCGCGCCGGGAGGACCGCCGGCACGGAGGCGGTCGCCGAGGGCGCGGGCTGCGTGTACTGGCGGGTCCCTCGCGGCTCGACGCTGACCTCCGACGCCTACAAGGTGCTCGACGGCCGAGAGAACAAGCGTCACCTCACCACCAGGAACCTCAAGACCCTGGCGCGGATCCTCGCTGCGGGGTGAGCCAAAGGTGAGCCGGGGCTGGGTCAGGGCTGGGTCAGGGCCCCTCGACGGACGCACCGATCGTGTCGACGAAGGCCGCGAGCGGCCCAAAGACCGCCGGGAAGATCCCGTCCCAGAAGGCCTGCATCTCGCTGAAGTCGAACATGGGCATCGGTAACACTCCTCGCACGGGGGCGGCGTACGGACTCTCCGCGGTCACCGGGTCTCCCCAGCACCAAGGATCGCGGCAGGGGCACCCGTCGCGCAACCCCATGCGTCCCGCGAGTCTCGTCACAGGGTCGACGATCCACCAACTGGCAGACTGCAATCGATGCCTTCCCGCCCCGCCCGCCCGCTCGTCGCCGCCGCGGCACCGCTCGTGATCGCGGCCGTGACCGGCTGCTCCGGAACCGGGCCGGGACAGAGGGAGAGCCCCTCAGTGGAGGAGATTACTTCGTCGTCGCAGCCGGCGCCGCCGTCCGCCGAGCAGCGTCCGAGCGCGCCACCGACCGCCGCCTCCCCAGAACCCGGGGCCCAGCCCGCTGCGGCCCCGCTCATCGCCTCGGCCAGGTGGGCGGACTCGGACTTCGGCGTCACCCTGAAGGTCGCTCCCACCCCGGCCGGACGGCAGGCGTGGGGCCCCCTCGATGCGGACGCGGCATGGCAGGAGGTGGTGACGATCGCCCCGGACGGGGACACCCCGGGGATGCGGGAGCAGTTCGACTGCCACTGGACGTGGGCGCGGATCCTCGAACCGGACAAGCCGACCTGGAATCTGGAGCCCTGGCGGCCGGTGGTGGCGGCCGAACAGATGCTCGCCGAGGGCTGCAACCCAGGCGGCCCGGAGGTGTGAGAGTAGCGGCCCCCAGACCCGGGGACTCACCAGCCCGGGAACCGCGGAGGATCCGGATCAGGCCGGGACGATGGACCGGTGTGGTCCGGTCGTGGGGCGCGTGGCTGCGTCCGGATCGCGCGGCCCGGCCACGCCTCGCCGGGCTCGGGGCCCCTGGCCGTCGACGGACCGCCGGATCAGCCCCGCACACAGTTCGTCCAGCCAGCCCCCCACCGTGACGCGGGCCCGGGCGGTGTCCGGGTAACGGCAACGGACGTGCAGACCGGATCCGTTGACCACGAACCACACCATCACCCCGTCCGTCCGGATGGCTGCGGACACGTGCTGCGGCCCCAGGCTCAGGTCGACGTCGATCGGGAGGCGACGGTGGTCCAGCCAGGAGATGGCGAACATCCCGGGCGTGTGTGGCATCCCGCCGTACGGTTCGAGCACCGGACCCAGGGCGTGAGACCCCAGCTCGACTGCATCGCGCACCGCTGCCGCGCAGGCCTTCGGGTCGGGATCAGCGCACTCGATGACCGAGTTGGTGATGAACCAGCCCACGGAGTCGTGCCACTTCTCGTGGTTGCGCGAGTGGACGGGCAGCACCGCGCGCAGGCCGGCCCCGCCATGTCTGCGGAACACCGTCGTCATCTCCGCCATCGCCAACGCGACCATCCGCACGCCGTCCGCCGCAGCCGCGGCGTCGAGCGCCGCCACCCCGTCCGGGTCGAGAACGTCCCGCACCTCCACGACCTCCTGCCGCGGGGTCGAGATGTCGCCCAGGTCGAGCGGGAACACCGGCATGTCACCCCCGGCGAGGATCTGCGCCCACCGGTCGTGCACACGGGGCGGGGCGGGCGGCCTGTCCGCCAGTTCCCGCGTGTGCTCGGCGAACGCGGCCGCCGGTGCCAGGCAGGTGCCCGGTTCGAGGCCGCACGCGAGATCGTCCAGGCAGGAGCAGAAGTCCCGCAGCAGCACGAGCAGCGACCACGCGTCCACGTGCGAGTGGTCGAGCCCGATCACCACCACCGGGCGCTCCTCCGGGTCCTCGGGCTCCACGAGACACAGCGCGTGCGACGGCGTCGCGAACGGGCAACAGGCCTGGTCGAAGACCCTGCGCAGCACCGCTCGGGCGTCCTCACCGTCCCCTGGCACCTCCACCCGCCAGCCGACGGGCTGCACGGCCACGGGGCGGAGCCGCAACTCGTCCTCACCCCTGTCACCCCCCTCACCCCCGGCACCACCGTCGAGCACCGTCCGCAGCGTCCCGTGCCGGGCGACCACCGCGAGCCACGCCCGCGCCACCTGCTCGCGGTCGGCGGGGAACGGCAGGGCGAACGCCATCGCCATCCACGACCCGGCGCGACGGCCGAGCGAGGCGTGCCGCGCCTGGTCGAACGACGGCGGCGTGTCCTCGCCCTGAACTGGGGTGACATGTGTCGCAAACCGGTGCACGACGCCGGTCGGGAGCGACATCCGCGTTACGGTGGTGAGCCTCATGGTCCGCACGGTAGGAGCGGCGTGTTACGGGGAAAGGCGCGGATTGTGACGACGACGAGACGGCCGCATACCCGGGCCGGCGGCAACGGGACGGCCCTCGCCCACGACCTCAGAGGCCACGGGCATCCGGTCGTGCAGCTGCACGGCCTGTCCTCGAGCCGACGACGCGACGAGGTGTTCGGACTGGACCTCACGGCAGACCGGGACGGCCTGCGAGTGTTGCGGTACGACGCCCGGGGACACGGCGGGTCACCGGGGTCCGTGGACCCCACGGACTACACCTGGCCACAGTTGTCCCGCGACCTCCTGGCGATGCTCGACGAGTTCTTCCCGGGCCAGCGGGTGCACGGGGTCGGGCAGTCGATGGGCGCGGCGACGCTGATCACCGCGGCTGTGGCGGAACCGGACCGGTTCGCCTCGCTCACCCTGGGGATCCCGCCGACCGCGTGGGAGTGGCGGCGCGAGCAGGCCGCCCTCTACGACCTGGCGGCCCGCCAGGTCGAACGCTGGGGAGGGGCCCGGTGGGCCGAGAAGACCCGTCAGCCGCCCACCTCCCCCGCGATCGACCCCGGACGCCCGTTCACCGTCCCGGATGTGGCGGACGAGCATCTGCCCGCGGCGTTCCGGGGCGCGGCCCTCAGTGATCTCCCCTCGCGCGCCGAGGTCGCCCAGGTCGCCGTCCCGGTGCTCCTCCTGGCCTGGACCGACGACGCCTCGCATCCGCTGGAGGTGGCCGAGGAACTACAGGCCCTGCTCCCCGACGCCCGCCTGGAGGTGGCGCGGACCCCGTCCGAGGTGGCGCTGTGGCCGCGGATCGTCGGCGAATTCGTCCACGACGCCGGCGCCTGACCGGTCACCCCGCCCGGCGCCCGGGGTCCACGCACCGAGGGGCGTCCGGTGGCAGGCCCGCGGGCATCGCCAGCACACTGGGCCCATGCACGCGACACAACGGCAGATCATCGACGCCCTCGGCGTCCGACCCCGCATCGACCCCGCCGACGAGGTGGAGCGCCGGGTGCGGTTCCTGGTCGACTACCTGAACGCGAGCGGGGCGAAGGGCTTCGTGCTCGGGATCTCGGGCGGGGTGGACTCGTCCCTGGCAGGCCGCCTGGCACAGCTGGCGGTGGAGAGGATCCGCGCCGACGGCGGTGAGGCGGTCTTCGTGGGACTGCGCCTGCCCTACCGCGTGCAGCACGACGAGCACGACGCCGTGATGGCCGTGGAGTTCGTGGGCGCCGACGAGACCCTCACGGTGAACGTCGCCCCGGGCGTGGACGGGCTCAACGGTGAGATCGGACAGGCGACCGGGACGGAGTTGACGGACTTCACCAAGGGGAACACCAAGGCCCGCCACCGGATGGTCGCGCAGTACGCCGTGGCCGGGGACCGGGGACTGCTCGTGATCGGTGCCGACCACGCGGCCGAGAACGTCACCGGGTTCTTCACCAAGTTCGGCGACGGTGCCGCGGACCTCCTGCCCCTGTCGGGACTGAACAAGAGTCAGGTCCGTGCGCTGCTCCGTCACCTGGAGGCGCCGCGGCAACTGTGGGACAAGGTGCCCACGGCCGACCTCCTCGACGAGGCCGAGGGCCAGACCGACGAAGAGGAACTGGGCATCTCCTATGACCACATCGACGACTACCTCGAGGGGCGCGAGGTCCCCGAGGAGGCCGCCGAGACGATAGAGGCGGCCTGGCACACCAACCGCCACAAGCGCACCACCCCGGTCGAGGTCGCCGACACCTGGTGGCGACAGGCCGGGGGCGCCGGCGATCGAACCCACGGCCAGACGGCGCTCGTGGTGATCGACATGCAGAACTCGTACTTCGAGTTCCCCGAACTGGCCTCGGTGCGGGACGAGTTGGTCGGCGCGGTGAACGAGCTCATCCGCACCGCGCACGAGGCCGGACGACCGGTGGTCCTGGTCCGGACGGAGCACGCCGAGGACCGCTCCACCTGGACCCTCAACATGCACGAGGACGACCAGGGGTTCGCCTTCCCCGGCACGGATCAGGCGCGGTTCCTCGACGGGCTCGCCAACGGGGACCACGTGGAAGTGGTCAAGACCAGGGACAGCGCGTTCTTCCGGACCGAGCTGAGGTCTCAATTGGACCGGCTCGGCGCGAGCCACCTGCTCGTGTGCGGGGTGTCGACGCACAGCTGCGTGGCGCAGACCGCCATCGACGGTTTCGCCGAGAACCTGCACGTGGCGGTGGCCCGCGGAGCCATCTCCTCCGACAACTCCCCGCTCTCGGAGGCGCTGCTGGAGTTCCTGCAGGACCAGATGCGCCAGCCGCTGCTCGACCAGTCGCAGAGCGTGGAGCTGCTTCGCACCGGCCACTGGCCCGGGTGAGCGTCGAGCCGGGAGGCTCGGCCGGAGCCGCGCCCGGGTGGTTCAGACGGAACCGACCGGCCGCCTCTCACTGCCGTCCGGGTACCTCGCGAAGCGGGTCTCCCCGTGCGCGTGGACGGGATCGTTCCGATCCAGGTGCCAGGCCCCGAACACGCCGGCGCGGTACTCCTCCATGGCGGTGACGATGTCCTGGCGGGTGGTGCCGACGAAGGGCCCCTGTTGGACGACGGGCGCGCCGATCGGCCGGGCCTGCAACACGAGGAACGCCGCGCCGTCCGGTCCCGCGGTCACCGTGACGGCCTCGGGGGCGAACACGGCCGCGTCGTAGCCGAGTCGCTGCGTGTCGACGGTGAGGTCGCCCCCGTAGTTGTAGAGGACGCGGGTGGCGGACGGGTCGAACGCCGGGAGTTCGGTACTGACACCGGGGTCGAGGGTGACGATCCAGATGGCGAGGTGACTGTCCGGACGCGCGGCCCAGGAGTGCGGTGGGGGGTCGAGCGCCCGGACCCCGTCGACCTCACCGGCGATCACCCGGAACCGGGCGGCGGATCCCTCCTCGCCACGGACGACGACGGGCGTGTCCTCGGACCAGAACATGTCGAAGTACGGCTCGGCGGACTTGTCCTCGGGAGCGAGGTTGAGCCAGATCTGGAACAGCTCCATGGTGTTGGGTGCGTCGGGGTCCAGCAGGGGGAACATCTCCGAGTGGGCGATGCCCGCGCCCGCGGTGAGCCACTGGGTGTCGCCGTGTCCGAATCGCGCGGCGGCGCCCAGCGAATCGGAGTGGTCCACCACGCCGTCGAGGACCACCGTCACGGTCTCGAAGCCACGGTGCGGATGCTGGGGGAAGCCGGGGACCTCGGAGCCGTGGTACATGGACCACCCGTCCTTGCCGGAGAAGTCGCCTCCGATGGACCGCCCCTCGAGCGAGGCCGCGGGACGCATGGTCCGCCCCTCGGCCGGGGGGAACTCGTCGCGGTGGTGGACGGCGAACAGGAACGGATCGACGCCCGGCCACTGCGCACCGAGCGGGACTACCTGACGGATGGCGGACACTGGCTTCTCCTATGACGGGACGGTAATTGCTGTCACGTCATACAACTCAGTCGCGTGGGGAATTGTTCCCGACCGCGGCTCAGTCCCGGGCGACCACGCCGGTCACCGGGATGCGCCCGTCGACCGCCTGCCGGAAGTTGAGCACCGCGCGCTGCACGTGGTTCTCGGTGGAGACCACGACCGCACCGGTGGTCCCGCGCTCGCGGAAGATCCGGTCGGTGAACTGCGCGTTCTGGACCGTCGAGTTGGAGTTACCCTCCTCGGTGATCCGCCACGGCGCGATGCCCGCCCCGCGGAGCCAGTCACCCATCGCGCGGGCCTCCGTGCGGCCGTTCTGCGGAACGCCGCCGGTCACGATCACTCGGGCGGTGGGGTACTGCCGTGCCAGCCGGTAACCGGTCCGCAGTCGTTCCTCGAGCACCGGCCGGATGCCCCCGTCGGGATACAGTCCGGCGCCCAGGATCACGATGTCGGTGGTGAACGGATTGATCGTGAGCACCGCCGGATCGTCACTCGTGAGCACGTCCAGGCCGCCGCACATCTGGAGCATCGACGGGTCGACGTACTGGCACCCCACCATGGTCAGTCCGTTGTAGAGCGCGGTGCCCGACGGCATCTCCGCGGAGCCGGCCGACGCGGTCCCCACTCCGGCGCCCAGCGTCAGCGTGAGTGCTGCCGCGGCCGCGGCCGCGACGAGACGGGTGTGTGTCCTGCGCACGATGGCGTTCCTCCCCCGATAACGATGAATATATTTCGTGACCCGATAGTTATCGTCGGACACGGTACCGCTGTTACCTGTGAGGCAGGATGGTGGAAAAACCGCCGGGTAACGTGCTCGGCATGCCCGAAGGATACGACAGACCGGCCGCCGTCCGGTACCTCTCCCGGGCGGACCCCGAGCTCGGACGCCACATCGAGTCCGTCGGTCCGTGCACCCTCGCACCCGCCCCCGCTGCCGGGCCGCACGCCCTGTTCGACCGACTGGCCTCCTCGATCCTGTCGCAGCAACTGTCGGTCAAGGCCGCGGCGACGATCGCCGGCCGCCTCCGGGAGCGGGCGGCCGGGCCCCGACACCTCGACCCCGTTCTCCTGGACTCGCTCTCCGATGACGAGATCCGCGCGTGCGGGGTCTCCCGCCCCAAGATCGCCGCGCTCCGCGACCTGGCCGACGCGGTGGGGACCGGACGGATCCCCACCCTGACGGAACTGAGGGGGCTCGACGACGACGAGGTGATCGACTCCCTGACCACGGTCCGCGGGGTGGGCCGGTGGACCGTGGAGATGCTGCTGATCTTCCTGCTGGACAGACCCGACGTGTTCCCGGTGGCCGATGTCGGCATCCGCCGGGGATTCGAACGGGTCACGGGAGTCGACGGACCGGCCACCGCCACCCAGATGCTCAGCCGCTCCGAGGCCTGGGCCCCGTACCGTTCGGTCGCGTCCTGGTACCTGTGGCGGGCGGTCGACCAGACAGGTCAGGCGGTCCCCGCGCCTCCCTCTCCCCCGGTCGGGTAGAACGGACGCATGGCAACCACCGCATTCAAGGGAAACCCCGTCACCACGTCCGGCGAGCTCCCCGCCGTCGGCACCACCGCCCCGGCCTTCGACCTGGTCGGCACCGACCTCGCGCCCGTGACCTCGGAGTCGCTGGCGGGCAAGCGTGTCGTGCTCAACATCTTCCCGAGCGTCGACACGGGTGTCTGCGCCCAGTCGGTCCGGACCTTCAACGAGAAGGCCACGGACCTGGACAACACCGCGGTCATCAACGTCTCGGCCGACCTCCCGTTCGCGCTCAAGCGGTTCTCCGCCGACGAGGGGATCGAGAACGCGTCCGCGGGCTCCACCTTCCGCAGCGACTTCGCCTCGGCGTACGGCGTCAAGATGACGGACGGCCCCCTCGCCGGCCTGTGCGCACGATCGGTCGTGGTGCTCGACGCCGACGGCTCGGTGGTCTACACCCAGCTCGTCGACGAGATCACCACCGAGCCCGATTACGACTCCGCCCTGGCCGCACTCGGCTGATCCGCATCGACACGACCGCCGGCCCGCCTCCAGATGGAGGCGGGCCGGCGGTCGTTCACCCGGCGCGAGCCGGGCGGGGCGAGCCAGGCGGGGCGACGGTCAGGCGCTGCCCGCGGGAACCGGGGCGAACCGGCGGGCGGCGTCCTCGAGCTGGTCGAAGAGGGTGGCCAGCTCCCCCGCGCGCCGATCGTTCGGCTGGAGGCCCTCGTCGCCGAACTCGGTGAACAGGCTCAGCGAGATCTGCTGGCGGACGCCGAACATCCGGAAGTTCGCGACGATCTGGCGCCACTGCTCCACCGCACGTACGCCGCCCTCGGCGCCGTAGGAGACAAAGGCGACCGGCTTGTCCGCCCACTCCTCGCCGAGGGAGTCGTAGGCGTTCTTCAGGGCGCCGGGAACTCCGTGGTTGTACTCGGGGGTCACAAAGACGAAGGCGTCGTAGGAGTCGATCGCCTCGCTCCACCGGGTGACCCGCTCGTCGTCGTACTGCTTGTTCGCGGCACCCGGCACGGTGGCCGAGGTGAGGAGCGGAACGTCGAAGGACTTGAGGTCGACCAGGTCGTAGGTCGCGAGTTCCCGCGACGCGGCCTCCGCCGTGACCCAGTCGGCCACCGCCGCACCGGCCCGATCGTCGCGGATGCTGCCCAGGATGATGCCGATCTTCACTGTCTTCTCCTTGGTCGGTCGATGTGGTGGACACCCCGACCGTACTTGAGTGACACGACACCAATCCACCGCGAGCCGTCGACAGTGACCGACGCCACCGCGTGACCCAGCCGCCCTGCCGGACCTTGACGATCGCACGGTGGTCCGGTGCTGGCCGCACGGTGGTCCGGTGCTGGCCGCACAATGGAGCCGTGCCCCCACGAGCAGCGCCCCTGACCGGCGAGGTCCTCACCACGCCCCGTCGCTGGCCCATCCGCACGGCCACCACGGTGATCGCAACTGCCATCGTCATCCTCGTTCTCGCCGCCGCGGCCGGAGGCGCGTGGCTGCTGCTGCGCACCGCCGCCCACAACGCGATCGACACCGTGGACCGGGCCCGGGCCGTCGACGTGGCGGCGGTCCTCTCCGAGCGCGGACCCCGGGCCGCCCTCGACCTGGTGGCCGAACCCTTGTCAGGCGTCGATCTGGTGAGGATCGTCGGGCCCGGGGAGCGCCTGCTCGCCGCCCAGGTCACCCGCGGCTTGGAGGACGTACCCCCCGTGCCCGCCCCGGCGGCCGGCGAGATCACCCAGTATCAGATCGAGTCGCCAGGCGGAGCGGACCTGCGGGTGACGTCGGTCGGTGTGGACCTCGGTGGCGTGACGTTCGCGGTGGAGGTGGGTACGGACACCGACCGGTACGACACAGTTCTCGCCGCCGGCGCCATCCTGTTCCTGTCCTTCGTTCCCGTGGCCGGGCTCGCCACGGCGGTGTTCGTGTACCACGCGATGGGGCGCGTGTTGCGGCCGGTGGAGTCGATCCGGTCCCGGGTCGCCGAGATCTCCGCCTCCGGGCGTGGCGACCGGGTCCCGGTGCCCGAGGCGGAGGACGAGATCGCCCGCCTGGCCCGCACGATGAACGCGATGCTCGCGCGACTGGATGCCGCACGGACCGCGCAGGTGGCCTTTGTCGGCGACGCCTCCCACGAACTACGCAGTCCGCTGTCCACCCTGTCGACCCTGCTGGAACTGTCCTCGACCTCGGGTACCCCGGTCGACGTGGAGACCGTGGACGACCTCCTGCTGCCCGAGGTCCAGCGGATGCGGTCGATGGTCGAGGACCTGCTCCTGCTGGCCAAGAACGACGAGCGCGGTGTCCCGTTGCGCCGCGAGGACGTGGACCTCGACGACATCGTCCTCTCCGAGGTGGCCCGGCTCCGGGGTCTGGGTGGGCTCGAGGTCACCGGAACGGTGGAGCCCGCCCGTCTGGTCGGCGACCCCGACGCCCTGTTGAGGGTCGTGCGCAACCTGGTCGAGAACGCCCGACGGCATGCACATGAGGCCGTGACGATCGGGCTCACCGTGGATCGCACGGGCCCCGCGGGACCACGCGCCGTGATCACCGTCGACGACGACGGCGAGGGGGTGCCGCCCGACCAGCGGGCCACGGTGTTCGACCGCTTCGCCCGCCTGGACGCCGATCGCGCCCGGGGCACGGGGGGCTCCGGTCTGGGTCTGGCGATCGTCGCCGAGATCACCCGGTCCCACGGCGGCACGGTGCGGGTCGAGGACTCCCCCGCGGGAGGAGCGCGGTTCGTCGTGGATCTGCCCGTCGAGACCCTCGGGGAGCTCCCCGACCTGCCGTGAGCGGATAGGCTCGTCTGTCGTGTGGGCCCGCCAGAAACGCCTCTCCGACCTCTTCGACGCCGAGGACTCGTGGACCCGACCGTTGCCGGAGAACTACCTCCGGGCTGACGCGGTCCTCGCCCTGGCGATGTTCGCCTGCTCGGCGCTGGGTCTGGAGATCCTGCGGAGCATGGGGGTGCTCGGCGGGGAGAGCGCCCCGCTCTGGGCCCAGTACACGGCGATGGCGAGCGCGGCGGCCCTGCTCGCGCTCCGGCGCCGCCTGCCCCTCCTCACCGGCCTGGGGGCGACCGCGCACCTGTTGATCATCGGCAGCGTGATGCCACTGGTGATGGGGCAGGTCTCCCAGCAGGTGCTGTACTTCATCGCCGTATATTCCGCGGTGGCGTGGGCCCGCGACCGGAGGGCGCTGGTGGGGGTCGCGGTGGCGATCGCCGCCGCTCTCGTGTTGTGGATGATCTGGTACCTCGCGCTGGGTTCGGGGATGCAGCAGATCCTCGACTCGCTCGACGACGCCGACCGCTCGTCGGGCCTCGTCCCTCCGGTTCCCGCCTATCTCGTCTACACCGCGCTCATCAACATCGTCTACTTCGGCGGCGCGGCCGCCCTCGGAATCGCCTCGTGGCGGGGTGCACGCCGCCGCCACGCCCTGGCCGACCAGGCCGAGACCATCGAGGAGCAGGCCGAGGCCCTGCGCGACCGCGCCGTGGTCGACGAGCGCCTGCGCATCGCCCGCGAGTTGCACGACGTGATCGCGCACCACGTGGCGGCCATCGGTGTCCAGGCCGGTGCCGCGCGACGGGTCATGGGCCACGACCCCGACGCGGCCGCGGGTGCCCTGCGGACCGTGGAGGAGTCCTCCCGCTCGGCGGTCGGGGAGATGCGCGCCCTACTCGGCGCACTCCGGTCGGCCGACCGCACGACCGCGGCCGCCCGGCCCCCCGGTGGCTCCGGGGCCGCCTCCCCCGACGATCCGTCCGCCTCCCCGGATCACTCCCGGTCCGCGGGGCACGGGATCGCTGACCTCGGCCGCCTCGCGGCCTCCCACGATTCGGCCGACTTCACCACCAGCGTCTCGGTGGTCACGGGCACCGGCCACCCGGTCGAGGAGGTCCCACCGGTCGTCGGACTGTCCCTGTACCGGACCGCGCAGGAGGCCCTGGCCAACGTCCGCCGACACTCCACGGCCGACCGCGCGAGCATGGTCCTGCGCACAGGTGAGGGGCCGGGCGGGAACCCGTACGCGGAGGTGGAGATCCTCGACGCCGGGCGCCCCCGGGCCGGCACCTCCGGGAGCGGTCTGGGTCTGCTGGGCATGCGCGAACGGGTGCGGTCACACGGCGGGGAGTGCGAGATCGGGCCGCGGGTGACCGGCGGCTACCGGGTACGGGTGCGCCTGCCGTACCACCCCGACGTAGAGGCCGACCGGACATGAGCACCGTCCTGCGGGTCCTCGTGGTGGACGATCAGCCGCTCATGCGTTCCGGCTTCTCGATGATGCTGGGCGTGGAACCCGACCTCGAGGTGATCGGCGACGCCGCGGACGGTGCGCAGGCGGTGGAGATGTGCCGGCGACTGCGGCCCGACGTGGTGTTGATGGACGTCCAGATGCCGGGCACCGACGGCATCGAGGCGACCCGACTCATCACCGGTGAAGCCCTTGCCAGGGTGTTGATCCTCACCACCTTCGACCGGGACGACTACCTGTTCGACGCACTGCGCGCCGGTGCCGGCGGATTCCTTCTCAAGAACTCCGACCCACAGGATCTGGTCGACGGGGTCCGCGCGGTGGGGCACGGCCACGCGCTGCTCGCGCCCGAGGTCACCCGCCGGGTCATCGAACGGCTCACCGCTCCCACGGCACCGGACCCCGGCGACGGGTCACCCGCGCCCGAGGGATCCCGTCCGGCGGCACTGGACGAGCTCACCGCCCGGGAGACCGAGGTCCTGCGACTCGTCGCCCGGGGGTTGTCCAACGCGGAGATCGCTCGCACGCTGGTCGTGGGCGAGGCCACGGTCAAGACCCACGTGTCCGCGTGCCTGTCCAAGCTCCACCTCCGCGACCGCGTCCAGGCGGTCGTCCTGGCCTACGAGGCCGGTCTGGTCCAGCCCGGCGAGTGAGCCGCGACGAACCGACGGCCGTCCGCCCGCGTCCTCCGTCTCCCCCCTGAGGGGGAGGCCCGCCCGACCCTCCCCGGAGATGTCATCCTCCCGGCTGATCCGCCGGACCGCCCTGGAGCCATAGCGTGGACGCGGTACAGGACACCAGGGAGGACACCATGCTGAAACTCGACGGGCTGACCCGCCGTTTCGGGGAGACCCTCGCCGTGGACGACGTCGGATTCGAGGTCCCGCGAGGCGCGATGACCGGATTCGTCGGCGGCAACGGCGCCGGGAAGACCACCACCATGCGGATGATCATGGGCGTTCTGCAGCCCTCCGCGGGCACGGTCATGTGGAAGGGCGGGGAGGTGACCGTCGCGGATCGTCGCACCTTCGGGTACATGCCGGAGGAGCGTGGGCTGTACCCGAAGCAGCCCATCCTCGACCAGCTCGTCTACCTCGGCAGGCTCCAGGGGCGCAGCCCGGAGGGGGCTCGGCGCTCGGCGACGGAGCTGCTCGACCGGTTCGGACTCGGCGACCGCACCGCGGACAAACTGGAATCGCTGTCCCTGGGCAACCAGCAGCGTGTCCAGGTCGTCGCCGCGGTCATCGGCGAGCCCGAACTGCTGGTTCTCGACGAACCCTTCTCGGGCCTGGACCCCGTCGCGGTCGATTCCATGGTCGACCTGCTGCGCGACTACACGAGCCAGGGTGTGCCGGTGCTGTTCTCCTCGCATCAGCTCGACCTGGTGGAACGCCTCTGCGACCACCTGGTCGTGCTGGCGGGCGGGCGGGCCGTGGCCAACGGGACGGTGGACGACCTCCGCCGACGCGGGCGCGTCCTGCACCGGCTGGTCGCCGGTACGGACGCCGGGTGGGTCCGGGGCCTGCCGGGCGTCCACGTCGTCGACGTCGACGGCCCCACCGCACTGCTGGATCTCGACCGCCCCGAGGTGACCGACCTCGTCCTGCGCGAGGCAATGGCGCGCGGCAGCGTCCGCGAGCTCGCCGAAGTCGTTCCCACCCTCTCCGAGATCTACCGCGAGGTGACGTCATGACATCCACGACCCCCACCCGGCCGCCGGCGACCGAGTCCGCCTGGCGAATCGTCGCCGGTCGCGAGATCATGGTCAAACTCCGCGATCGCAACTTCATCATCTCCACCCTGACCACCATCGCGATCTTCGTCGTCGCCTTCGGTCTGTCGTTCCTCCTCGGCGGGCGCGACGATGAGAAGACCGTCGCCGTCGCCTCCAACGACGCCTCGGCCATCGTGCACGCCGCAGCTGCCGCGGCCACCCCGGACGGCGAAGCAACCGAGGAGGGGACCGGGTCCGGCGCGCAGGCGGGTGTTCCCCCGATCGAGCTGTCCGTCACCGAGGTCGCCGACCCCGCCGCCGCCGAACAGGCGGTGCGGGACGGCGACGCGGACGCGGCGCTCCTCGGCAGGCCCGGGGCATGGACCCTCGTCGGGTCGAACGGGGTCGACCCCGGCATCGCCGCCGCGGTGGGTTCCGTGGTCGCCGCGGACGCGCTCGACCGCAACGCGGCCGCCGTGGGCGCCACCGTCGCCGAGCTGACCGCCGGGTCCGTCGTCGAGGAACGACTGCTCGACCCGGACGGGGCCGCGAACGAGGGCGTCCAGCTCGTCGCCGGGTTCGTCTTTGTCTTCCTCTTCTACATGGCCGCGATCCTCTTCGGTTACGCCATCGCCAACAGCGTCGTCGAGGAGAAGCAGTCGAGGATCGTCGAGATCCTCGCCGCCGCCATCCCGTTGCGCCAACTGCTCGTCGGCAAGGTCGTCGGAGCCACGGCGCTCGCACTGGGCCAGATGGCGATCTTCGTGGCGATCGGGCTGATCGGTCTGACGTTCACCGACTACTCGGCGCTCCTGCCGTCCCTGGCCGGCGCCGCGGGCTGGTACCTGGTACTGTTCGTGATCGGCTTCGTGGCACTGGCCTGCCTGTTCGCCGTCGCCGGGGCGCTGGCAACCCGGGCGGAGGACGTCCAGTCCACCTCGTCCCCCCTGCTCACCCTCATCATGATCGCGTCCTTCGCAGGACTGTTCCTCCAGGGCACGTGGCAGGTCATCGGCTCGTACGTGCCGATCATGTCGACGGTGACGATGCCGATCCGTCTGGTCGAGGGCACAGCCCACTGGTGGGAGCCGGTCATCGCCGCGGTGATCACCCTGATCGCCGCCGGGGCCGTGATGGTGGTCGCGGAACGGGTCTACCGACGGTCGATCATGCAGACCGGCGGCAAGTTGACCTACCGGCAGGCGCTGGCGCTGGCCGACTGACCGGGTTGGGGGCGCACCCCGGAGAGTGGGGCTGGGGGCCGGGGGCGATCAGCCCCCGGCCTTCGCCGTCTCGCTGTCCACCAGTCGGTAGCCCTGCCCCCGCACGGTCTCGATCGCGCGTGTGCCGTAGGGAGCGTCGATCTTCCGGCGGAGATACCCCACGTAGACCTCCACGATGTTGTCGTCTCCGTCGTACGCGGCGTCCCACACCGCCCGCAGGATCTGTGCCTTGGACACGACCTGGTTCCGGTTCCGGATGAGGTATTCCAGCACCGCGTACTCCCGCGCCGTCACCGGAATCCGCTCGGAACCCCGACGCACCTCCCGCGCGGCGGGATCGACCTCGAGGTCACCTGCGACAAACGAGACGGGCCGCTCGGGGGCCCCTCGCCTGACCAACGCCCTGAGTCTGGCCTCCAGGACGACGAACGAGAACGGCTTGACCAGGTAGTCGTCGGCGCCCAGGTCGAACGCGTCCGCCTCGTCGTACTCCCCGTCCTTGGCGGTGAGCATGAGCACGGGGGTCCAGATCTCGCGGCGGCGCATCTCGCGCACCACCTCGTAGCCACTGCGCCGCGGCATCATGATGTCGAGGACCACCACGTCGAAGTCCCCGTCGGAGGCCATCTCGAGGCCGGCCTCCCCGTCCGGGGCCGTCTCGACCGCCCATCCCCCGGCGGCGAGCCCACGCCGGACGCTCTCGAGGAGCGCCGGTTCATCGTCGACCACGAGTACCCGCATGCAGTGCCCTCCGCCTGAGTGCCGGTCTACAGCGTTGCCCGCGACGCCTACTCGGCGCCCGGGTCGATGTCGTGGTCCATCTGGTCGGCGGGGACCAACGAATCCGCATGACGCCGGACCACCTTGGCCGGCACCCCGGCGACGGTCGTGTGCGGCGGCACCCGGTCCAGCACCACAGATCCGGCGGCCACCCGCGAGCAGTCGCCCACGTGGACGTTGCCCAACACGATGGACCCGGCCGACAGCAGCACCCCCGAGCCGATCTTGGGGTGGCGGTCGCCGTCCTCGTTGCCCGTCCCCCCGAGGGTCACGCCCTGCAGGATCGAGACGCCGTCACCGATCACGCAGGTCTCGCCCACCACGATGCCGGTGGCGTGGTCCACGAGGATCCCGGAACCCACGCGCGCCGCCGGATGGATGTCCATGGCGAAGACCTCGGAGACCCGACTCTGGAGGAAGGAGGCCGCCATCACCCGTCCCGAGTTCCACATCTCATGCGCGACGCGGTGGATCTGCAGCCCGAGGAAACCCTTGGCGAACAGGTAGGGCACCAGGTAGTTGGGGTAGGCCGGGTTGCGCTCGAAGCTCACCACGAGATCGGCAGCGACCGCCTCCAGCACGTGGGGATGGTCGACCAGGACCGCCCGCATCTCCTTCTCCAGGACGTGCCGGCCGATCTCGGGGGTCGCGATCCGCGAGGCCGCGAGTCGCGCGAGGGATTCCCCCAGGTCGTCGCATCCGTCGACGAGATCCAGGACCAGGCCGGCGATGAGGGGTTCGTCGCGACTCTGCGTGGCGTCCACGGACAACCGGTCCCAGACCGCGCGGACGGAGGCGTCGGCCTCCGTCCGCGGGACGCAGGGGTTCTCGATGCTCAGCTCGATGGTCACCCGGTACAGGGTAGGCCCGTTCCGCTCTGCTGGTCGAGTCACCTCGCCGATCCGGCACAGCGCGCGCGGCACTCACGGCCGGTCGCACCGGTCCCGCCGGCTCGGGCAGGATGGGGTCATGATGCTCATCAACGTGGTATTCGACGTCAAGCCCGAGTACGCCGACTCGTGGCTCGAGATCACCCGGGACTTCACCGAGGCCACCAGGGCCGAACCCGGCAACCTGTGGTTCGACTGGTACCGCTCGCCCGACGCCCCGACCACCTTCATGCTGTGCGAGGCGTTCCGAGACGGAGACGCTCCGGCCCAGCACGTGGGATCAGCCCACTTCACGGAGTTCACCGGCTCCGCCGCGCAGTACCTCCAGCGCACCCCGCGGATCATCAACACGACGGTCGACGGCGAGCAGTGGGGGACGATGGGCGAGATCACCGTCGATTAGCCGGACCGGGTGGCGACCCCCCGCCGGTCGTGCGCTGCGACCGGCCGGGGGGGCGAGCGGGCCGTGGTGTGAGCGGGCCCGCCGTGGTGCGAGCGGACTCAGCCCACGCTGCCCAGGGCGGCGCCGAGGAGGGCGGCCGGGTCCGTCGGCCACCACTGGCCGTAGTCGATCGCGTAGACCCGGTTGAGGTCCGAGACCACGCCCCCGACCGTCACCTGCTGACGGATCGGGAGCTGATGGATCGTGGCGCTGGGGTTGAGGCGCCCCCCGGAGCCCCAGTCGTGCTGCCAGAAGTACTGGCCCAGCCCACGCTGCCGGCACCAGTCGATGGTCGGGGCGTTGGCGTACACGCCGAGCTTCATCCCCGCGCCGTGCAGGTGGACGCGCCACCGCTCGAGGTACGGGGCGATCTGGTTGTCGAACTGCCACCGGGTGGGGTTGTCGTCGATGGCCACGTACATGGGCACGCCGCCGGGGCCACCCGCCGAACGGTGGATACCGAGTCCGATGGGAGCGTGGCGGTCGCCGCCCGCGGCGCCCTCCTTCCAGTCGGCGGTGGCCTCCCTGCCGAACTGGTAACACGAGACCATGTTGAGGCCGTGCGCCCGGAAGTCGTCGACCTCACGACGCAGGAGCGGCTTGCCGGTCATCCACTCGGCCCCGGGACGGCGGTTCGAGCAGTACCGCACAGCGCCCATGTGACCGGCCGCTCGGACGGACGCGGCCGACGGCGGGCCCGACGCGTAGTCGAGCAGGGTGCCGATCGGGACGCCCGCGCCCGCGCCGGGGAGCGCGCCGAGCGGCTCGGGAATGGATGACTGGGCGCCGGCCGCAGGGGTGAGACCCGCGGCGAGGGCACCGGCTCCGGCCGCGCCGAGGCCGGCGCGACGGAGGAAGGTACGGCGGTCGAACGTCATGGCGGAACTCCGAGATCTCGGTCTAAGACGAAGGGCGGGTGTGACGCGTGGGATCCCACCCGCCTCACGCGAGTGTGTCACAAGAACATCGCGGCGTCTCCCCCCGCGTTACCACACGGGTGCCGGACCACGGCGCAGGCGCGACTGGTTGACTGTCACACATGAGCCGCACGCCCCGTTGGTCCGCCTCCGACATCCCCGACCAGACAGGACGTACGGTCGTCGTGACCGGGGCCAACGCGGGGATCGGACTGGCCACCACGCAGGCCCTCGTCGCGCGTGGCGCGAGAGTGGTCATGGCGTGCCGGGACCTCGGGAAGGCCGAGGCCGCCCGGGCCTCGCTACCGGCCGGGGATCGGGACAGGGCGCAGGTCCGTCAGCTGGACCTGGCCGACCTCGACTCGGTGGACGAATTCATCGCTGGAACCGCGGGCCGGGTGGATGTCCTGATCAACAATGCCGGCGTCATGAACCTCCCGCACTCACGGACCGCCCAGGGCCATGAGATGCAGTTCGGCGTGAACGCACTCGGTCACCATGCACTCACCCAGGGTCTGCTGCCGCAGGTCGACGATCGCGTGGTCTGGCTCGGGTCACTCGCGCACCTGCGGGGGCGTGTCGATCCCGACGACCTGAGCATGGACCTGCGCGGGTACCGACCCATGGCGGCCTACGCCAACTCGAAGCTGGCCTGCATCATGCTCGCCTACGAGTGGCAGCGGCGGCTCGGCCGGGAGGGCAGTGCGGTCCGGTCGATGGCCGCGCATCCCGGGTACACCGCCACCGAGCTCCTCCGGCAGAGCGGTCGCCCGGCCGCCGACCGGTTCTTCGAGTTGGGCAACTCGATCTCGTGGGCCGGCCTGACCCCGGAGATGGGAGCGCTGTCCGTGCTCTACGCCGCGACCGTGCCGGACCTGCCGGGCGCGACGTTCGTGGGCCCCGATCGCCTCGGTGGACTGAGGGGCCATCCCGCCGTCGCCCGATCGAGCCACCGGTCCCACGACAGGCGCGTCGCCGCAGCGCTCTGGGAGCGGTGCTCGGAGATGGCAGCGTTCCGGTAGCCCGTTCCGCGGTGGGGAAAGGGCTCCGCGGTGGGGACAGGGCCCCGCGGTGGGGTCAGGCGAACCCGGACGCGGCCAGTCCCTCGCGGAGACGGTCGAGGTGCTCAGGCGGGCCCTGGAGCAGGGGCATGCGGAGTCGATCGGAGTCGATCAGGCCCTGCATCTTGAGAGCGGCCTTGATCTGGATGGCCCCCTGCGAGGTGTGCATGATCGCGTCGACGGCCGGGATCAGGCGGGTGTGGATCTCGCGGGCCCGGGGCAGGTCGCCGGCGTCCACGGCGTCGATCATGGCCCGGTAGTCGTCTCCGGCCACATGCCCGACCACTGACACGACCCCGGTGGCCCCCAGCGCGAGGAACGCGAGGTTGAGCACGTCGTCTCCGGAGAACCACAGCAGGTCGGTCTCGGCCATGAGCCGGCTGGCCTCGAACAGATCGCCCTTGGCGTCCTTGACCGCACGCAACTCCGGGATCTCCGCCAACCGCCGGATCGTGTCCGTGGCCAGCGCGGTACCGGTCCGCCCCGGGATGTCGTAGGCCATCACCGGGCGGCCGGCGGCATCGGCGATCATGCGGAAATGCTCGACGATCCCGTGCTGCGTGGGCTTGTTGTAGTACGGCGTGACCACCAGGAGGGTGTCGGCGCCCCGCTTCACCATCTCGGTGGCCGCGCGGATCGAGTGCTCCGTGTCGTTGGTGCCGCACCCGGCCATCACCGCCACGCGGTCCCCCACCGCCTCGACGACGGCGGCGACCGCGTCGTAGTCCTCCTCGTCGGTGGTGGTGGCGGACTCGCCGGTCGTGCCGTTGACCAGCAGCCCGTCGTGACCGTGATCAGCCAGATGGACCGCGAGTCGCTGGAGGCCGTCGAAGTCGATCGAGCCGTCATCGTGCATGGGGGTCACCATCGCGGTGATGACCCGACCGAAGGGATTGTCCGACATGGGCACCAGGATAGGCGTTCCCGGATGATCGTTGGTCCGGTGCCGTCCCCGCCGCGGACGACCGGAGGCACGCGGGGCTCCTCACGGTTAGGGTCGTCACCACCCCGCACACACCACCCCGCACGCACCACCACAGGAGGACCGCATGAGTTCGGAGAAATCCCCCGGGACCCCGGAGGACCTGGGCAACACGATCGACGGCACACGGGTCGGCGACGGCAGCGTGCCGGATCCGGCGACCGCGCAGGACGCCTCCGGCATCGACCCGGATGCGCCGGGCAGCGGTGGGCACAGTGACGGACATGGTGACGGGCAGAGCGTCGGCCAGGACGGGACCGTGACTACCGGCTCGCGCGGCCTGGAGGAGCAGAAGCGGATCTACCAGACCCCGGAACAACCCGACCGCGCCCTGGGCGGAAGTGAGGGGACCGCCGACGGGATGTAGGCCCACGGCGGTTCCTACGGCGAGGGTCAGCGCACCTTGTCCGGGTTGGTGTCGAGGAAGCGACCCAGAGTGTTGTCGACGACGAGGTGTGCCACCTCGTTGGTCGTGGCGACCCCCACGCGCAGCGTGGCGACCAGAGCGTTCTGCAGCATCGAAACCTCCCAGCGAAAGATGTGACTGCGGTCACTGCCGAATGTCACCGTACGCCCGGGCGCGGAAGACCGTAGCCGTATCAGCGAAAAATGTTGGACGACCGTTCTGTTCGCCCGGCCCGGCCCGGGCGAGATCCACGATACTATTGTTGTTGTATCAGCTAAGGGTGGGGGTGCCGTGTCCGGTCCAGGGGTCAGAATCCATCGCTCGTCAACGCGTTCCCACACCGGCGGGGGATGGCTGGACTCGCGCCACTCGTTCTCCTTCGCCCGCCACCAGGACCCGATGAACACCCACTTCGGGCGGCTTCTGGTGAACAACGACGACCGGATCGCGCCGGGCAGCGGGTTCGACACCCACGGCCATCGCGACATGGAGATCATCACCTGGGTCCTGTCCGGCTCTCTCGTCCATCAGGACTCCGAGGGCCACAGCGGGATCATCTACCCCGGGCTCGCGCAGCGGATGAGCGCGGGATCGGGAATTCTGCACTCCGAGCGCAATGACGGCTGGCGCGACGGATCGATCCAGCACTCCGATCCGCCCACCGAGCCGGTCCACCTGGTCCAGATGTGGGTCGTCCCCGACTCCACGGGCGGGGACCCGGGCTACGACCAGCGCGAGATCGAACACGGCGAGCTAGAGAACCGCTTCGCCGTCGTCGCCGGAGGCCTCCGCGCCCACGCCGACCGGGCCGCCATCCGCATCCGGAACGACACCTCCGCGCTACTCGCGGCGCGCCTGCAGCCGGGCAGGTCGGTACAGCTCCCCGACGCGCCCTACCTCCACCTCTACGTACCCGTCGGCTCGGTCGACCTGGAGGGCTGCGGAGAGCTGTCGACCGGCGACGCCGCCCGGCTCACCGCCACGGGCGGCCGACGGGTCACCGCCGGCACGGACTGTACAGACGGTGCCGAGATCCTCGTGTGGGAGATGCACGCGGGGATGACGATGCTCGACGTCAGAGGGCACTGACAGTCACTCCCAGCCACAGACAGCAACAGACAGCTACCTCAGTCGGGGTCGGTGGACTGCGCGAGCGGGTTCGGCGCGCCGTCGTCCTCCTCACCGTTCGGGATCCGGTGCAGCGGGCCGATCGGTTCCGGCGAGGGAGTGGTCTCGTTCTTCTCGAACTCCTCGGGCGAGTACGCGCGGTCCCACTGCCTGGTCACCGTGGGCGTACGTTCGCCCAGATCGGCGGAGATCCCCTTGACCAGGCTGTACATCATCACGAAGCCCATGACGAAGAAGGGCAGACCGATGACGGTGATGACCTCCTGGAGAGCGGTGAGTCCGCCCGTCCCGGTTCCGGCGAGCAGCGTCGCGGCGACAGCACCCATGAGGACGCCCCAGATCACACGCTGGTGAATGGGCGACGGCGAGACCGTGTCGTCCTCGCCCGAGGCCATCATGTCCACGACCATCGCGGCGGAGTCGACCGACGTGGTGAAGAAGATGACGACGATCAGCACCGCAATCCCGGAGACGAGTGTCGCCAGCGGGTAGTTCGACAGGAACGCGAACAGCGCACCCGGGATGTCACCGTCGTCGACCACCGCTTCCACCAGTCCGCCGGGCCCGTTCAGTTCGATGTCGAACGAGGCCATGCCGAACACGCCGAACCACACGATGGAGAAGGCCACCGGGAGGACGAGTACACCGAAGACGAACTCGCGGATGGTCCGGCCGCGGCTGATGCGGGCGATGAAGATGCCGACGAACGGCGACCACGTGATGGTCCACGCCCAGTAGAAGACGGTCCAGGTGTTCTGCCACGTCGCCAGGTCACCGTCGGCCGGGAATACGTTGTTCCAGAACGCCAGTTCGGGCAGGGTCGAGGCATACACACCGAAGGTCTCCACCGTCCCCTTGAGCAGGAACAGGGTGGGACCGGCGATCACGATGAAGGCGAGCAACGCGACGGCCATGGCGATGTTGAAGGTGGACAGCCGCTTGATCCCCTTGTCCAACCCGGCCGCGACCGAGATACACGCGATCGTGGTGACGACACCGATGACGAGCACCTGCACCAGCGGCGACACGGTGATCCCGAAGAGCTCGTTGAGTCCGGCGTTGATCTGGAGGGTGCCGAGGCCGACGGAGGTCGCCACACCGAACACCGTGCCGACCAGCGCCACCACGTCGATGGCCTTGCCGATCGGTCCGTAGACGCGGTTGCCGAGGATGGGCGCGAAAATGGAACTGACGCGCGGGGGCATCTTGCGCTTGTAGATGAAGTAGGCGAAGGCCAGGGCGGGCAGCGCGAAGATCGTCCAGGTGTGCAGCCCGAAGTGGTAGAGGGTGAAGGCCATGGCCTCCTGGGCGGCCTCCCTGCTCCCCGGGTCCACCCCGCCGCGGGGCGGGGTCGCGAAGTGCGAGATCGGCTCGGCCACACCCCAGAACATGAGGATGGTGCCGATCCCGGCGGCGAACAGCATGCCGAACCAGGCCGCCGTGGAGTGCTCAGGCTCCTCGTCGTCGGCACCGAGCCGGACGTGGCCGAACCGGCTCAGCGCGATCCACAGCAGGAAGAGCAGGAAGATCGAGACCCCGGCGATGTAGAACCACCCGAGGTTGGTCATGATCCATCCCGAGGCGGCGCCGAACACCTCTCCCACCCAGTCCCCCGCCACGAACGTGACCACCACGAAGGCGACGATGACCGCCACCGTCGTGAGGAAGATCCCCGGGTCCGTCCTGAGTCTCAGTGCTCGCGTTATCCGTTCGGACATGGTCTCCCTCGTCTGTTCGGTGTGCTTGGCGGCGGACCCGCTCCCCGGAGCCCCGTGCTCAGTAGGCGAAGTTGTGCACCACGAACACTTTGCCGCCGGCGGAGTAGGCGATCCCCATTCCCGCCGAACGGTACCCCGGATCAATCAGGTTGTCGTTGTGGCCGGGTGAGTTCTTCCACAGGTCGACCAGACATACGGCCCCGCAGTGCGTCCCCGCGGCGACGATGTTCTCCCCGAAGCCCCGGCTCAGCAGGGCCTGGTTGTGGTAGACGGCGTCCTGGGCGGCCAGCCTGTCGGCCCAGGCCTGCGCCTCGCGGTCCAGATCGGAGTTGGGGGCGAGGGCCCGGAGGCCCTTCGACACCCGGTAGGAGTCGATCTCGCGGACGATGCCCTCGCGCAAGCCCCCTGAGACGTTCTGGTACATCATCTCCGTCGACCCGACCGCGGCCCACACCTCGGCGGGCACCGCGGCACGGGCCTGTGAGATCAGCCCGTCGACCACATGCTGCGGGATGAACGGCGGCAGGGCCTGGGCGGAGGCCGTGGAGACCCCACCACTCATCAGAGTGGCGGAGGTGACGGCGATTGTCGCGAGTGACGCGGTGAGCCTGGAGCGCATGGAGGTGATCATGCCGTTCCGGCGCGCCTGAAGCGAGTCGATTGACGGATGAGGTAGCGCCCGAGCGTAACAGCCGCGACCTGCGTAAATCAGTGTTACTGATGGTACTAAAGTTAACCTGGTACCAGGAACAGGCCGGCCCCCGGCAGGACCTCGACGGTCACCGGAAGTGGTGCCACGGCGTCACCGTCGGCGAACGCCTCCACCTCCGGAGCATCGATGCGCACCGTCCTGCACCGCCTCGTGGTGACCCCACGGAGGCCCACGTGGGTGCCGGAGTAGATCCTGCGGAAGTGCCACGCCAGCCGCGGTTTGGAGATCCTGCCGACGTAGCACACATCGAACAGACCGTCGGACCGATCGGCGTCGGGGGCGATCCTCATGTCTCCGCCGTAGGTCCGGGTGATGGCGAAGGCGCTGAGCAGGACCTCCGTCTCGACGGTCTCCTCCCCTGGCTCGCCGGCGTCGAAGGTCATGCGGAACGGACGGGGCCGGTAGGTCGGGAACTCGATGGCCGAGGCCAGGACGTATCGAAGGGGTCCCCGGAGAATCGACATCTCGTTGACGCGACGGTTGACCGCCGAGTCGAGCCCCGCGCACAGGACGGACGCGAAGAGGCGGGGCTCGCCACCGTCCGGGGTGGCCTGGCCCAGGTCCACCTGTTCCGCGCGACCGGCGACGACGACATCGGCGGCGTCCTCGGGACTGGTCAGCGGGATTCCGTACTCACGGGCGAGGTCGTTCCCCGTGCCTGCCGGGATGATGCCGATCGGGACACCCGAGAACGCCTGCGCCTGCACGGCCAGCGAGACCATCCCGTCCCCTCCGCACACGACGAGGGCGTCCACCCCGTCGGCGACGGCCTGTCGGGCGAGGTCGAGGGACTCCTGCGCGTGAGCCCCCCTCAGGGAGTCGACCTCGAGCCCATACGAGCGCAGCCTCGCTGCCGCCCTCTCCGCGATCCGCTCGCCGCGCCCCCCACCGGCGGCGGGGTTGACCAGCATCGCGACCGTCCGGATGCGGCGGTCGGACGGTGTCGCGCTCACGGGACCAGTGTCCCCGGGTTGCACACGCCCCGCGGGTCAACGGCGTCTTTGACCGCTCGCAGCATGCGCACCCCCACCTCGCCGATCTCGGCCGCGAGGTAGGGCTTGTGGTCCACTCCGACAGCGTGGTGGTGGGTGATCGTCCCGCCTGCACGCACGATGGCCTCGGACGCCGCCCGCTTGGCGTCCGTCCACTGGGCGATGGGGTCCTCGCCACGCTGGCCCGCCACCACGGTGAAGTAGAGCGAGGCCCCCGTGGGGTAGACGTGACTGATATGGCACATGACCAGCGCGCGGGTGCCGCTGGACTCGAGCGAGGCGCTCAGGGCCCCGGCGACGGCCTCCCGCAACGCGGGCAAGTTGGACCAGTCGGTGGCGGTCTCCAGGGTCTCGACCAGAGCGCCGTTATCGATCAACGAGTCTCGCAGCACGGGCGCACCGAAGCGGCCGTGCTCCCACGCCTCGGCCGGTCCGGCACCCAGCGACACGCCCCCGTGGGCGAGCAGCAGCGCCCGCGTCTCGGCGTGGCGGGACCCGGTGTGGTCGGCCGTGCCCTCGAAGAGTGTGAGGCACAGGCATCCGGCGGCCTGCCCCTCCCCGTCGTCCGGCCCCTGGCCGATCGCCTCGGTGGCGGTGGCCAGGTTCACGGCCGTCTCCGACTCGTCGGACAACCGGATGACGGTCGGCCCCGTGCCCTGTTGCTCGACAGCGCGCAGTGCCGCCGCGCCGGTGGCGAAGTCCGGGAAGCGGAACGCCTCGTGTCGGACCGTCTCCGGCACCGGGTGGACCCGCAACCGCACCCGGGTGCACACACCGAACGCGCCCTCGGACCCCAGCAGCCACTGCCGGAGGTCCGGCCCGGCGGCCGAGGCGGGAGCGCGGCCCGCCTCGATCACGCCGACCGGCGTCACCACGGTCACCCCGCGGACCATCTCGTCGAAGCGCCCGTAGCCGGCCGAGGCCTGCCCGGACGACCGGGTCATGGCGTACCCGCCGAGGGTCGCGTAGGGGAAGGACTGCGGGAAGTGGCCGAGCGAGAACCCGTGGTCGGCCAACAACGCCTCCGCCCGGGGGCCCGACAGGCCCGCCCCCAGGACCGCATCCCCCGACTCGGGATCGATCGACTCCAGGGCGTCGAAGTGCGCGAGGTCCGCCGAGATCACGGCCCGGTGGTCGCCGGCGTCCGGATTCAGGCCCCCCACCACGGAGGTGCCGCCGCCGAAGGGGACGATCGCGACCCCCTCGCGTCCGCACCACTCAAGGAGGGCCGACACCTCGTCGTCGTCGCGGGGTGCGACCACCGCGTCAGGGCAGTCCACCTGCGGCCTCAGCCGCCAGGACAGCAGGTCCGGTGTCGACTTCCCCCTGGCCCGCGGCAGTCGCTGCGCGTCGTCCGCGGAGACGTTGCCCTCCCCCACGATGTCGGCGAGAGCCATCAGGTCGGATTCGGTGAGGCGGGACGGGGAGGCCGTCACCGCGCCGGGATCGAAGCGTAGGCCGCTCTCGGCGGTCACCCCGAGCACGTCGCGCAGCAGGCCACGGACGCCCTCGCCCAGGTCCCTGGCCTCCGCCTCGGTGCCCCACCGGGACAGAGCCATGGGGGGCAGCGGGAGGTTGTCAGCGGAGTTCATGTCGCTCATACTGGAACAGTAAACCTCAATCTGTTCCGTTTTCGACTATTCCCCTCAGGAGGTCCGGTGACCTCGACCGCCCCGGCACCGTCGGCCGCCCGCACCGTCGGCACCCGCGACCGCGCGCTCACGGCCGCCCGCACCTCGATCCTCGAGATCGGCGCCACGCGGACGACGATGGTCGCGGTGGCCCGCCGCTCCGGAGTCGGACGGACCACCCTCTACCGCCACTGGCCGGACGCCACCGCCCTCTTCGCCGACCTGCTCACCCGCGAGCTCACCGAGGTCATGGAGGGCATGGAGGGCATGGAAGGCATGGCGGTCACCGAGTTCACGGCGCGGGTCGACCCCGCGCTACCCGGATCCGCGCCCCGCGACGCGGACGACCTGGTCCGGTTGCTGTGCACCTTCGCCGACGAGGTGCGGACGAACCCGCTGCTGGACGCGTTCCGCAGGCACGAGTCCGCGATGCTCTCCGAGTACGTCTTCCACAGGCTCGGCACCTCACAGCGCCACCTCATCGAGGTGCTCCGAGCCCTGCTCTCTCAGGTGATCACGAGCGATCCCAGACTCGCGGGACGCGACGCGGACCGGACCGCCGCCATGCTCTTCCTCGCCGTCCAGGGCCTGGTCCTGTCGGCACCGCTCGCCGATCCCCCGCTCGACCCGGACGGCTGGCGCACCGAACTGCACCTGCTCATCAGGGGGTACCTCGGCCTATGACCGCTCACGCCGCACCGGGCGGCTCGGCTCGCGCCGAGTCGCCGCACACCACCGCCCTGTCCGCCGCGCGGCGGGCGCGCGAGCTCGCTGAACTGCGCGAGCGCGACACCCCCGTGGATCTGGTGGTGATCGGCGGGGGCATCACCGGTGCCGGGATCGCGCTCGACGCCGCCTCCCGCGGGCTCGAGACCGTCCTCGTCGAGGCACACGATCTGGCGTTCGGCACCAGCCGGTGGTCCTCCAAGCTCGCCCACGGAGGGCTGCGCTACCTCGCCACCGGCAACGTCGGAATCGCCCACCGCTCGGCCGTCGAGCGCGGGATCCTGCTCGAGCGCACGGCCCCCCATCTCGTGCGCCCCCTGGCACAGGTCGTCCCCGTGTACCGGGACACCCCGCCGCTGGGGGCGGTCCTCCCCGGACTGGGGTTCGCCGCCGGCACGTTACTGTCCCGCCTCGCCGGCACGCGGGCCGACAGGCTGCCCGGCGCGCGCGTCCTGCGCGCGGGGTCGGTCGCGCGGTACGTCCCGGGGGTGAGGCGCCACGGGCTGGCGTTCGGACACCTCAACTGGGACTGCCAACTGGTCGACGACGCACGGCTGGTCACCGCGGTGGCTCGGACCGCGGCCGGGCACGGAGCCCGGGTACTCACACGGGTGCGCGTCCTGGAGGCGACCGGAACGCAGGTCACCGTCCGCGACGAGCTCGGCCGGAACCCCGGGGAGGAGGAGGGAGACGACGAGTTCACCATCTCCGCGCGAGCCGTTGTGAGTGCCACCGGCGTCTGGGCCGGCGAGACCACACCGGGCGTGCGCGTGCGACCCTCGCGCGGCACCCACCTCGTGATCAGGTCGGCCGCGCTGGGCGATCCCGCGGGCGCCCTCACCGTGCCCGTGCCTGGCGAGACCAACCGCTTCTGCTTTGCCATCCCCGCCGAGTTCGATCGGCTCCACGTGGGCCTGACCGACGTGGACGCCCCCGGGCCGATCCCCGACGTGCCGACGCCCGACCGACACGAGATCGATTTCCTTCTCGACGTGATCAACCGGGCCCTCGAGACCGAACTGACCCGGGACGATGTAATCGGGACGTTCGCGGGACTGCGCCCGCTGGTCGACTCGGGTGACGGCGACACCGCGGACCTCTCGCGCGAACACGCGCTGGTCACCGCGGACAACGGTCTCATCACCATCACCGGCGGCAAGCTCACCGAGTACCGACTCATGGCCGAGCAGGCGGTCGACCTGGTCGTACGGAAGACCGGCGTCGCCGCGGCACCGTGCCGCACCGCCGACCTGCCGTTGGTCGGGGCCCCCGGCCACCACGAGCGCGTGCGACCGAGCGCCCCGGCGAGTGCGCTCCCCGCCACCCCCTCGGACGGGCGACCCGCTCCTCCGGCCGATCGGGGCCGCCTACCGGCGTCGCTGGTGGCGCGTTTCGGGCAGGAGTCCGCCACCGTGGTGACCGAGAGTCTGCTGGACCGGCCCCTGGAGCGCGTCGCGGACGGGCTCGACGTCACCCGCGCGGAGTTCTCCTATGCGGTCACGCACGAGGGCGCACTGACGGTCGATGACATCCTCGACCGACGCAGCCGTGTCGGGCTGGTGCCCGCAGACCGCGCGGCCGCCGAACCCGTCGCGCGGGAGGCACTCGACGCCGCGCGGTGATCTGCGGACCGGCGTCAGGACAGCGTGCGGGGTGCCTGGAACTCGGCCTCGAACCGCTCGAAGGAGAACGCCCCGATCGCCCGAGCCCGATCGAGTCCCAGCTCGCGGATCGCCCCGGCGAGCCGGGCGATGTCTGGGTCTCCGTCCTCGGCCCCGGCGGTGATAGACACGCGCGCACCCCCCAGCGGACGGAACCGGCCGCCTGCGACCTTCGCGCCAGCGCTGACCAGGACCGGCTTGCCGTCGAGGACCTGGATGCAGTTCATCCCGAGGGAGTGACGACCGGGCACCGGCACTCCCATGCGGGTGTCGAGCCTGAGGTCGATCCCCCCCGTCCCGGAGGACCCGACAGCCCCCAGACGGGCGTCGTCGAGCGCGCCGCCGGCCGTGCCGACCATGTCGCCCTTCCACTTGGGGAAACCCCAGAGCTCATTGCCGGCCGCGAGGGTGAAGTCCTGGTCGACCGGCAGCTCGTGGATGTGCTGCCGCACCCCGACTCCCGGGACCTTGACCTGGAACGCCAACCCCACCTCGTGATAGCCGCCCAGGACATTGCCCGGGACATCGTGGTAGCGGACGTGGATCATCGTGACCGGCGTCCGGCCACCCGGCAGCGAGACCGGCTCGGCCCCGGCGGAGTCCAGGACGGCGGACTGGGGCCCGGCGGCGATCAGCCGCCGGGCCACTGTCGTCCGCGACAGGAATGCGGCGCCCGAAATCGAGGCGGAGACGACGGGGACCGGGAACGTGATCTGGCGACCCGCGACGACACGGGTGGTGGGAGAACTCATACCCCGACGTTAGCCGCTGCGGTAACAGGTTTCAGTGCATTTCGGGGCTAACGTCCCGGTCCGACCGGCACCGCAGAACCCCCGGCCACCCTCACCCGTGACCGGGGTGCCCGGTGTCTCAGGTGGGGTCCGACAGGTCCTCGGAGGGTACGGCCGCAAGTTGACCGCTGGACTTGCCCTTGTACCGGGGCCGCAACAGGTTCGACGGCGAGAGGATGTCATCGACCTCCTCCGCCGAGAGCAGACCCATCTCCAACACGACCTCGCGGACGCCGCGACCCGATCGCGCACATTCCCGCCCCACCAGGTCACCGTTGTGGTGCCCGATGACCGGGTTGAGATACGTGACGATCCCGATCGAGTCCATGACGTTGCGGCGCGCCACCTCCACGTTGGCGGTGATGCCCCGGACGCACTTCTCCGTGAGGGTCTCCATCGCGGACGTGAGCAACGAGATGGACTCGAACATCGCCTGGGCGATCACCGGCTCCATCACGTTGAGTTGCAGCTGGCCCGCCTCGGCCGCCATCGTCACCGTGACGTCGTTGCCAATCACCTTGAAGCAGACCTGGTTGACCACCTCCGGGATCACCGGGTTCACCTTGGCCGGCATGATCGAGGACCCCGCCTGGAGCTCCGGGAGGTTGATCTCGTTGAGACCCGCCCGCGGACCGGAGGACAGCAGGCGCAGATCGTTGCAGATCTTGGACACCTTCGACGCGGTCCGCTTGAGGGCCGCGTGGACGTTGACGTAATCGCCGGTGTCGCTTGTCGCCTCGATGAGATTCATCGCCCCGGTCACCGGCAGACCGGTCACGAGCCGCAGGTGCTCGATGACCGCACGCCGGTAGTCCGGTGGCGTGTTGACCCCGGTGCCGATGGCCGTGGCGCCCAGGTTCACGTCGAGCAGCATCCGGGCCGCGGCGCCGAGGACGTGGAGCTCCTCGTCGAGCGTCACCGCGAACCCGCCGAACTCCTGCCCCAATGACATCGGGACCGCGTCCTGCAACTGCGTGCGACCCATCTTGAGGACCTCGCGGAACTCCTCCGACTTGTCGTAGAAGGCCTCGCGCAACGCGACGATGGCAGGCTCGAGCCGCTCGAGGGAGTGCCACAGCGCGATCCGGAACCCGGTCGGGTACGCGTCGTTGGTGGACTGCGAACGGTTGACGTCGTCGTTGGGGCTGATCACGTCGTAGGCGCCCTTCGGCTGCCCGATCCGCTCCAGCGCGAGATTGGCCACCACCTCGTTGGTGTTCATGTTCACCGACGTCCCGGCCCCACCCTGGTAGACGCACGAGGGGAACTGGTCCATGCAGCGGCCGTCGACGAGTATCTCTTCGCAGGCACCGACGATGGCCTCGGCGACGTCCGGGTCCAGGACACCCATCTCCACGTTGGCCAGCGCCGCGGCCTTCTTGACCATGACCATCCCGCGGATGAAGTCCGGGATGTCGCTGATGGTCGTGGAGGCGATCGGGAAGTTCTCGACCGCCCTCACGGTGTGGATCCCGTAATAGGCGTCAGCCGGAACCTCCCTCTCGCCGAGGAGGTCTCGTTCCACACGGGTCTGGGTCATTCGTCCTCCGCTGGTCGGGTCGCCACGATCCACAGTATCCACGTCCCCCGGCCCGCGGGCGGTGTCACTGTTCGCGGGGATCCCCCGCCGCCGCACCACTGTGCCTAGGGTGTGGTCATGTCCCGCACGACGACCTCCCGTCGCACCCGGACCCTGACCGCGGCGAAAGACGTCCTGCGCCCATTGGCCCCCTCCGACGGGCTCCTGGGGAGCATCGTCGACAGGGGCCAGGAACCCCTGCCTCGAGGAACCTGGGTGGTCTTCGGGGTGGCCTTCGCGGGCTTCGCCGTGCCCGTCATCGGGTTCGTGGAACTGGCCGAGAGGATCAGGTCCGGCGCCAAACTTCCCTTCGACCGGCCCGTCATGCTGTGGCTGCGTCGGCGGCACACACCACGCACCACTCGGATCGTCAGGGCCGTCACCGAACTCGGCGGGGTCACCGCGGTCCCCGTCTTCGCCCTCACCGCCGCCGGCTACCTGGCGTACGTGCGGGGCAGTCGTCGCCCGGCCGCGCTGCTCACGGTGTCCCTGGTCGGGTCCACCATCATCAACTCGGTCCTCAAACTCCTGTACCGGCGCGACCGCCCCACCTTCTTCACCCACATCGTGCAGGAGAAGAGCTATTCGTTCCCCAGCGGACACGCGATGGCGAGCGCGGCCCTCGCCGGGTGCGCCTGCGTACTCGCCTGGCCCACCGGATGGCGGTACCCGGTGATCGCGGGATCTGCAGCGTACGTCCCCGCGGTCGGGGTGACCCGCATGTATCTCGGGGTCCATTTCCCCAGCGATGTCCTCGCCGGCTGGTGCGTCAGCCTGGCCTGGGTGGGCGAGGTGGCCACGATCATGTGGCTCGCCGACCGCCTCGACTACGTCCCGCGGCTGCTCTCGCGCCCGGAGGCGTGATGGACCCCCACCCGCGGGGTGACCGGAGGGCGGGCCCGGAGGTGATCCTGACCGAGGCCTTCGCTCCCTGGGTGGTGCTCACGGTCGGCTCGCTCCACCTCGGGCGCCGCGTGGGCTCGCCCGGCTGGGGCCTCGCGACCGCTTCGGGGCTGGGGCTGGTGCCACAGGCGGCCATCGCCTGGAGGGTCCGACGTAAGGCCTTGTCCGATCACCACGTCACCCGGCGGGAGGACCGCCCGCTCGTGATCGCCGGCATCGCCGGGTCGGTGGTGACACTGATGGTGGCCCAACGACGTCGCGAAGCACCGCCCGAGTTGAGGCGCATGACCCGGGCCGCCCTCGTGGCACTGGGCGTCGCGGGCGCCGCCACCACTCGGGTCAAGGTCTCCTTCCACATCGCGGTCCTGGCCGGCGTCATCGCGGTGCTGGCCCGGGAACTGTCGCACCGTTACTGGCGGCTGCTCACTCTGATTCCCCCCGTGGCCTGGGCCCGGGTCCGGATCGATCACCACACTCCGGTGGAGACCGCACTGGGCGGCGTGATCGGAGCTGTCTGCGGCTACTGGGGAGGCGGCCGGCGCCCCGCGGGATCCGACCCGGACACCCGCGGGGCGACGATCGACTGACCGTTCGTCAGATCCGGTCGACCAGCAGTCGGGCGAACGCAGCGGGGTCCGACAGCGTCCCGCCCTCGGCCAGGACCGCCGCACCCGAGAGCAGGCGCGCCGACTGGGCGAGCCCCGGGGCCGACGGGTCCTCGGCATGCTGCGTCCGCAACCGCTCGACCAGAGGGTGCGACGGGTTGAGTTCCAGGATCCTCTTGCTGGTCGGCAACTCCATGCCCGAGGCCCGGTACATGGCCTCGAGCTGCGGGGTCATGTCGAACTCGTCGCCGACCATGCACGCGGCGGACTCGGTCAGACGATGCGAGAGTCGCACCTGCTTGACCTCGTCGGCCAACTCCTCGCCCAGCCAGCCGAGCAACCCGGCGAACTCCGCGGAATCCGCCTCGCCCGTCGTGTCCTGGCCCTCGGCTCCGATACCGGACAGGTCCACATCACCCTTGGCCACGGAGCGCAGCCGCCTGCCGTCGACCTCGCCGACCGCGTCGACCCACACCTCGTCGACCGGGTCGGTGAGCACCAGCACCTCCACACCCCGTGCCCGGAACGCCTCCAGATGCGGGGAGTTCTCCACCGCCGCACGGGACGTGCCGGTGAGGTAGTAGATCTCCTCCTGCCCCTCGACCATCCGGGAGACGTACTCGGCGATCGTCGTGCCCGCCTCGTCCTCGCCCCCGGTGCCCTCGGTGCCCTCTGAACCCTCGGGAACCTTGGTGACCCCGTCGGACTCCTCCGGACGCGGACGAGTGGACGCGAACGTGCTCACGGCCAGCAGCTGCTCGCGGGCGTCGACATCGGAGATCAGGCCCTCCTTCAGAACCGCGCCGAAGTTCTTCCAGAACGAACGGAACTCCTCGGGACGCTCGGTCCTGAGCTGCTCGATGGTCTGCAGCACCCGCTTGACCAGTCGCTTGCGGATCGCGCGGACCTGACGGTCCTGTTGCAGGATCTCGCGCGAGACGTTGAGCGAGAGGTCCTGGGCGTCGACGATGCCCTTGACGAAGCGCAGGAAGGGAGGCACCAGCTCCTCGCAGTCGTCCATGATGAAGACTCTGCGGACGTAGAGCTGAACGCCGCGCTTGGCGTCCGGCGAGAACAGGTCGAACGGCACCTGGGTGGGCAGGAACAGCAGAGCCTGGTACTCGAACGTCCCCTCCGCCTTGAGGGTGATGGTCTCCAGCGGCTCGTCCCAGGCGTGGGAGACGTGACGGTAGAACTCCGCGTACTCCTCATCAGTCACCTCGGAGCGGGGCCGCGTCCACAGTGCCTTCTGCGAGTTGAGCGTCACGGTCTCGGTGAGCGCGCTCTCCGCGGCGGGGTCGTTCCCCTCGTCGTCATCCCCCGTCGGCTCCGGTGCCGGGCGCTGCACCTCCATGCGGATCGGCCAGGAGATGAAGTCAGAGTAGGTGCGCACGACCCGGCGCAGCGTGGACTCCGCGGCATAGTCCGGCAGCGCAGCGTCCCCGCCGGCGGGCTTGAGCCGGAGGACCACCGAGGTGCCCTGAGGGGCGTCGGGGGCCTCCTCGATCGTGTACGTCCCCTCGCCTCCCGACGTCCAGCGGGTACCGGTGGTCTCGCCGGCCTTGCGGGTGACCAACGTGACCTCGTCGGCGACCATGAACGTGGAGTAGAACCCGATACCGAACTGCCCGATGAGATCAGCGGTCACCTGCTCGCTGGCCTCGCCCGCCTCCTGCGCCGCGCGCGCCGCCGCGAGAGCCTCCCGCATCTGCCCGGTGCCCGATTTCGCAAGCGTGCCGATGAGGTCCACCACCTCGTCGCGGGACATCCCGATGCCGTTGTCGCGGATAGTCAGGATGCGGGCCTGCTCATCGGGGATCAGCTCGATGTGCAGGTCCGAGGTGTCGACCCCCAGCGAGGAGTCCTGGATCGCGGCCAGCCTCACCTTGTCCAGCGCGTCCGAGGAGTTGGAGATGACCTCTCGGAGGAAGGTGTCCGGGTTGGAGTAGATCGAGTGGATCATCAGATCCAGCAGCTGCCGGGTCTCGGCCTGGAACTCCCGGGTCTCTGCTGCACCGGAGGTCTGCGGGCTCATGGCGGGTATCGGTCCTTTCTCGTCACGACTGAAGGGCTGGCGCGATCTGGTCACACCGTCCCAGTCAACCTAGTGTGAGGGCCAGTCATTCCTGCAGATGAGGTACCCGTGACCCCGACCCCGTTGAGCCCGGAGGACCTCGCGGTCCTCGACCGCGCCACCACCTTGTTCGGCCGCGCGCTCGCGGCGGGTCTCGACGGCGACTGCGACGCGTGCCCGGGATGGAGCCGCCGCGACTGCGCCAACCACGTCCTGGGCGGCGGGCTGCGCTACGCCGCGTACTTCCCGCGGTTGCCGGAAGCGGAGATCGCGTGGACCCGCACCGCCGACCACGCCGGCGAGAAGCCGGTCCCCGCCCTGCACCGCACGTCCGCCGGCCTGCGAAAGGAATTCGCGCGGGCCCGGGACGCCGACGCGCTGGTCCCGCACCGACTGGCCGAGATCCCGGTTCGCGACCTCCTCGCATTGCGGGTGTTCGAACTGCTGGTCCACGCGCACGATCTCGAGCCGCGGACATGGGAGTCCGAGGAGGCGGAGGACCTGGCCGCCTGGACCCTCGACCACGCCCGGAGCGTGGTGGAGCTGATGCGGTCGTTCGGCGTGCTCGACGAAGCGGGCCCGGTCTCGCTCGGGGCGGATTCGCGTACCCGCCTGCTCGCACTGGCCGGCCGGCGACCCGCATCGGCCGGACCGAGCGGCGACGGCGCCGCCGCGACCGGAGACGACGACGGCGAGATTTAACGTGACCAGTGCCACGTGTAGGTCTAGCGTGGCGTGTACCGGGTCGCACCGGCACGCGGTCACCCGTGACGAGAGGCTCCGATCATGGCCATGACCTGCGTCCCCTACATCTCCTTCCCCGGCAACGCAGCCGAGGCGTTCCCCTACTACCAGGAACTCTTCGGGGGGACGCTCGAGGTGATGACCTACGACCAGTTCCCCTCCACAGAGGACTTCCCGTTCGACCCGCCCCACGGGTCGGTGGCGCACGCGACCCTCGAGGCCCCCGGGATCACGCTGACCGGTGGAGATGCGATGGGCGAGACCCTCCCGCAGCCGAGGAACGATGTCTATTCGTTCCTCCTGGGGTTCGACACCGAGGACGAGGCCCGTGCGTTCCTGAACAAGGTCACCGGTAGCGGGGGCGAGATGGCGATGCCGTTCGAGGTCGCCCCGTGGGGGGACCTCTACGGGCAGGTCCACGATCGATTCGGCATCCGGTGGGACGTGGTGGTCGAGGGCCAGGCAGGCTGACTTCCCGACTGAACGACCCGTGTCCGCGATGTCGGCCTCGTCTGCTTGTTACGGTTCTGGCATGGATATCTCCGGAGCAAGTGCAATCGTCACAGGCGGTGCGTCAGGAATCGGCGCCGCCGTCGTCCGTCAGCTCGCCGCACAGGGGGCGAAGGTGGTCGTCGCCGACCTCAACGCCGAGAAGGGCGAGGCCCTGGCGAATGAGGTCGGAGGCGCGTTCGTAGCTGTCGACGTGACCAAGACCGAGGACAACGTCAAGGCCGTCGAGGCCGCTCTCGAACTGGGTCCGCTGCGGTACCTGGTCAACTCGGCCGGCATCGGGTGGGCGCAGCGCACGATCGGCCGGGACGGCGAGTTCGCCTCCGCCTTCGACCTCGACTCGTTCCGCAAGGTCATCGACATCAACCTCATCGGCTCGTTCGACATGCTGCGGTTGGCCGCCACGGCCATGTCCCGCGGCGAGGCCGACGACGACGGCCAGAAGGGCGCGATCGTCAACATGGCCTCCGTCGCCGCGTTCGACGGCCAGATCGGCCAGGCCGCGTACTCCGCGTCCAAGGGCGGCATCGTGGGCCTGACCCTGCCCGTCGCCCGAGACCTGTCGGCCGCCGGTATCCGCCTCAACACCGTGGCCCCCGGCCTCATCGACACCCCCATCTACGGTGAGGGCCCCGATTCCGAGGCGTTCAAGGCCAAGCTCGGTGAGAGCGTGTTGTTCCCCAAGCGCCTCGGCTCGGGCGACGAGCTGGCGTCGATGGTCATGGAGCTTCTCACCAACCCGTACATGAACGCGCAGACCGTCCGCGTCGACGGTGGCATCCGGATGCCACCGAAGTAGCACGCCCCGCCATCGAAAAGGACGTTCCGCGCCTGCCCTCTCGGGCGATGTGTGCGGAACGTCCTTCTCGACGGTGCGGGTCTCTGGCGGTGCGGGTCACTGGCGGCGCGGCGCGGCGGGTCACTGGCGGCGCGGCGCGGCGGGTCTCTGGCCGAGCGCGGAGCGGCGGCTCAGGCCCTGGCGCGGCGCTTCTTCAGCCGACCTTCGAGGTACACGGCGAACTTGGTGAGCGAGTAGTTGATGACGACGAAGAGGATGCCCGCCACGATGTACGCGGGCACGGTGTTGGCATAGGCGGACCCCAGGGTCTTGGACCAGTTGAGCAACTCCAGGTAGGTGATGCCGTAGCCGAGTGCGGAGTCCTTGAGGACCACGACGAGTTGGCCGACGAGCGCCGGGAGCATGGCCGTGAGTGCCTGCGGGAGCTGGATCGAGCGGAGCACCTGCCCCGGGGTGAGGCCCACGGCGAGCCCGGCCTCCGTCTGCCCCTTGGGCAGTCCGTGGACTCCGGAGCGGACGAGTTCCGCGATAACCGCACCGTTGTAGAGGGTCAGGGCGGTGACCACCGCGGCCAGCGGCGCGTGCTGGTTGGGCACGAGGTTCGAGGTAGCGAAGTAGCCGAAGTAGGCGAACACCATCATCAGCAGCACCGGGACCGAGCGGAAGAACTCCACGATCACGCCGCAGAACCACCGCAGCGGCGCGAACGGCGAGAGTCGGCCCATACCGAAGAGCAACCCGAAGATCACCGCGAGTACGACCGAGATCGCCGCCGCGGTGAACGTCCCCTTGAGACCGGGGATCAGATAGGAGGTCCACACCTGCGGGTCGGTGACGAAGGGCTCCCACATGAACGCCTGCAGCTGGCCGGCGGCCTCGAACTGGACGTAGACCACGTAGGCGATCCCGACGGCGATCAGGGCACCGATCACCGTGAAGATCTTGTGGCGTAGGCGGGCCTTGGGGCCCGGGGCGTCGAACAGGACGGCCTGGGTGCTCATCGCTTCACCGCCAGCTTCCGTGAGAGGGAGGTGGTCCAGAGCCCGATCGGGAGGGTGAGGACCACGAACACCATGGCGAAGAAGAAGAACGTCGGCAGGCTGGCGCCCTCGTTCTCGGTGATCACCTGCAGGAGCCCGGCGGAGTCACCTACGCCGATGACCGCGGCGACCGTCGAGTTCTTGATGAGCGCGATGATGACCGAGCCGAGGGGGGCGATGGAGCCCCGGAAGGCCTGCGGGAGGATCACCTCGCGCAGCGACTGACCGAACCCCAGCCCGATGGACCGGGCGGCCTCGGCCTGCCCCACCGGCACCGTGTTGACCCCGGAGCGCAGCGCCTCGCAGACGTACGCCGCGTGGTAGACCGCGAGCATGATCGCCGCCCACCAGAAGGCGTTGCGGGCGAAGTTGTCCGAGACGGACAGTTGGAGGATGAAGGACAGGCCGAGGATGCTGAACACCATCAGCAGGGTCAACGGCAGGTTGCGGAAGATGTTGACATACGAGGTGCCGAGGCCCCGGAGGACGGCCACCGGGGAGACCCGCAGGATCGCGACGATCGTCCCCAGCACCAGCGCGCCCGCCGTCCCGAGCAGCGATAGCTGGATGGTGACCCACACCGCCCCGAAGACGTCGTAGTTGGCGAATATGTCGCCCATGGTCGACCTTCCCTCATGTGGAGTGGAGGTCCTCCGCGTCACTGTTCAGGGTGACGCGGAGGACCTGGGTGGTCAGATCAGGCGCAGGCGTCCGGGTTGGGCGGGTTCCCCTCGCCCGGGACGAACCCGGCCGGGCCGAGGTTCTCCTCGACGGCGGCCTCCCAGCTGCCGTCGGAGATCATCTCGCGGATGGCCTCGTTGATCTGCTCGCACTTCTCGGTGTCACCCTTCCGGATGCCGATCCCGTAGAGCTCCTCTGAGAACGGGGAGCCGACGACCTTGAGCTGGCCCTGGTACTGGTCCTGCGCGGCGTACCCCGCGAGGATCGTGTCGTCGGTGGTCAGCGCGTCGACCGCGTTGGACACCAGTGCCGAGACGCACTCGGAGTAGGTGCCGAACTCCTGGAGGTTGACCCCGGGGACCTCTTCCTGGACGTTCTGGGCCGAGGTGGACCCGGAGACCGAGCACAGGCGCTTGCCCTCGAGGGACGCCGGGCCCGTGATGCTGTCGTCGTCCGCGCGGACCAGAAGGTCCTGGCCGGCGATGAAGTACGGTCCGGCGAAGTCGACCTTCTCTTTACGGGAGTCGGTGATCGAGTAGGTGGCGACGATCATGTCCACCTGACCGGTCTCGAGGAGGGTCTCGCGCTGCGCGCTCGGCGCCTGGACCCACTCGATGTCCTCGGCGGGGGTGCCGAGCTTCTCGGCGATGTACGTGGCCACGTCCACGTCGAGCCCGGTGTAGTCGTTGCCCTCCTTGAGCCCGAGGCCCGGTTGATCGAACTTGATGCCGATCCGGAGCTGGTTCTCCCCGCCGTCGTCGTTCCCGCACGCGGCGAGGCCGAGGGCGAGGGTGACCGCCGCTGCGGCCGATCCGATCCGTCGGAAGTTCATGGGTTCTCCTCGTGAAATGGGTGGGTAGGGATGGTGGGAATAGGTGTCGGTTCGGGGGGAACAGGCGGGGGTGGGATCACCGGCCCGGACCGAGTCAGTTGGTCAGGATCTTGGACAGGAAGTCCTTCGCACGCCCACTCTGCGGGTTGGTGAAGAATTCTTCAGGGGTCGCCTGTTCGACCAGCTCCCCATCGGCCATGAAGATGACGCGGTCGGCCGCCTTACGGGCGAATCCCATCTCGTGGGTCACCACGACCATGGTCATGCCGGACTTGGCCAACCCCGTCATCACGTCCAGGACCTCGTTGATCATCTCCGGATCCAGGGCGGACGTGGGCTCGTCGAAGAGCATGACCTTGGGGTCCATCGCCAGGGACCGGGCGATCGCCACGCGCTGTTGCTGGCCACCGGACAACTGCGCCGGATACTTGGCCGCCTGGTGGCCCACACCGACGCGATCGAGCAGCTCCATCGCCCGCTTCTCGGCGGCGGCCTTGGACTGTTTACGCACCTTGATGGGCCCGAGGGTCACGTTCTCGAGGATCGTCTTGTGCGCGAACAGGTTGAAAGACTGGAACACCATGCCCACGTCCGCACGGAGCCTGGCGAGGGCCTTTCCCTCCTGGGGCAGTTCCTTGCCGTCGATCGTGATCGAGCCCGATTCGAAGGTCTCGAGCCTGTTGATCGCGCGACAGAGAGTCGACTTCCCGGAGCCCGAGGGCCCGATGACGACGATGACCTCGCCCTGTTCGATGGACATGGTGATGTCCTTGAGCGCCTGGAAGTCACCGAAGTGCTTGTTGACGCCTGAGATCTCGACGAGTGCCATGCGGAGATCATAAGCGCCTGAGGATTTATCGAGTATCGACTCGCCGATTCGAGATAACGGTCGACAACCCCGCCACCCCTCCGTACCGTCTCCATATGGCGATATCAGACGTACAGGAATACGCGCATCTCTCCGCCGAGGACGTCGAGGAAATCGGCCGGGAACTCGACGCGATCCGCCAGGAGGTCGTGGACTCGCTCGGCGAGTCCGACCGGCGATACGTCAACAACACCATCCGACTCCAGCGCGGCCTGGTGGCCGGTGCCCGGGTGGTGCTCCTCTTCTCCGGATATCGCCCTGCGTGGCTGGTCGGCACCGGCATGCTGGCCGCCGGCAAGATCATCGAGAACATGGAGCTCGGCCACAATGTGATGCACGGGCAGTGGGACTGGATGAACGACCCGGAGATCCACTCCACCACGTGGGAGTGGGACATCGTGGGCACCTCGGAGCACTGGAAGGCCACCCACAACTATCACCATCACAAGTACACCAACATCGTGGGAATGGATGATGACGTGGGGTATGGCGTGGTGCGCGTGACCCGCGATCAGCCCTGGCATCCGGGGTACTCGCTCAACATCCTGTGGAACACGATTCTCGCGTTCACCTTCCAGTGGGGGGTCGGGGTCCAGCATCTCGAGATCGCGCCCGGGACGATCAACGCCTCGGGGCGGCCCGAACAGAAGCGACGTATCGGTCAGTTCCCCCGGAAGGCACGTCGCCAGGTGGGCAAGGACTACGTGTGGTTCCCGTTGCTCTCCGGGCCCAACTGGAAGTCGACGATCGCGGCCAACGCCACCGCGAACGTCATCCGCAACCTGTGGTCGAACGCGGTGATCTTCTGCGGACACTTCCCGGACGGCGCCGACAAGTTCACCCTCGAGGACCTCGAGGAAGAGACGCAGGCCCAGTGGTATCTGCGACAGATGCTCGGCTCGGCGAACTTCACCGGGAGCGATCTCACCCATTTCATGTCGGGCAACCTGTCGTTCCAGATCGAGCACCATCTGTTCCCGACCGTTCCGTCGAACCGGTACAAGGAGCTGTCGGAGAAGGTCCAGGACGTGTGTCGCCGGTGGGACCTGCCCTACACCACCGGCCCGCTGTACAAACAGTACTGGCAGTCATGGCGCACGATCGCCAAGCTCTCCCTTCCCAACCGGTTCCTCAAAGCCAGCCCGGACGATGCGCCGGAGACCAGGTCGGAGCGCATGTTCGCCGGCGAGCCGCGCACCTATACCGATCCCGCGGGGCCTCGGTCGGGCCTGGTCACAGCGCTGAAGCACCACACCGACCCCGAACAGCTCCGGCGCCTGACCCGCACGGTCTGACGGTGGCGGACGACCGAGCGGGCGGCCGGCCGGACGACCCGGCGGACGAGGGTGTCGGCATCGACGACCGGACGCCGAGCGTCGATGAGTCCCATCGGCGTCCGGCGGGGGCGACCGACGCCGAGGTGGAAGCCGCCGGCACTGCGAGCGAGGCACTGGAGTACATCGAGCGGGCCCGCGGGCGCCTGTACGACATGCACCAGCTGATCGGGCGGGCCGACCTGCTCTACCAAGAGGCCGCGGACCAGCTGGACGCCGTGGGTCGAACGGAGCTCGCCGAGACGATCCGGTCGGAGATGGTCGGGGTGAACGTCCTCCACGGACGGTGGACGTTTCAGATGGTCGAGGAGTTCGACGACGGCTTCTGGACCACGGCCCGCCGCGTCAGCCGGGCGGTGGTCGATGAGGTCACCGGTGGTCGGCGGCACGTGCACGAGGCCGAGATGAAGGAACGGAACCGGTCAGCCGGGCGCCACGGCCACGAGGCGACCCCGTAGGCGCCTCGTCGAGCCGCCTACGGGGTCGGTGACTGACTGCGGTCAGCCGGTTCGGTGCCGACCGGCCATGGCGTGACGCTCGGACTCGGTCGTCCCACCCCAGACGCCGTACAGCTCCTTCGACTCCATGGCGAATTGACGACAGGGGTCGAACACGGGGCATGTCTGGCACACCGCCTTCGCCTTCTCCTCCTTGCGGCGGCGCTGCCCCTTGGATTCGTCGTCCGCATTGTAGAACAGGTCTTCGAGATCGATACACGCGGCGGAGTCACGCCACGACCAAAACTCTGCGGTGGGTTCCAGATTTCTGTATCGGGGCATGGGCGTCTCCTCCTCGCCATACTGAAGTGCCCTGCCATGAGCCCTGGAAGTTCAGAATGCGATGACCTCATCGTGTCAGGCGACAGGAACACGTCAAACGCACGCAGCCCCACCAAGGCCTGCCTAACCACGCCGAAACGCCTGTGGCGCTGGGATAATTAGGGGACTCTTCCTGAGATTAAAGTTAGGCAATCGAACCGAACTCGCGACCTGTCACCCCACGAGCCCTCTCGTGGCGGCCCTGATGACCTCGGCGGCGCGGGCGGCCGCCCCGTCGACACCCCACCACGATCTGATCCCCGTCGACGCGCCGTCCCGAGAGCGATGGACCTGGGCGGAGACGGCGTGGGCGACAGCCGTCGGGCCATCGCCGTACCTCATCACGGCGGCCCCGGGGATCCCGTGGAGAGCCTCGGCCGTCGCGTCCTGCTCACCGTACGGCCGGCGGCCCGGGACCACCACGAGCGGGACATCGGCGCAGGCCGCGTCCGCCACCGATGCCTGCCCCGCCCCGGTCACCACCACGTCCGCCGAGCACAGCTCCGGCCACGGGTCCTCGAACCACGGCCCGTCGGGGCCGCCGATCTCCAGCCAGTCGGCGACCCCGAGATCGCGTACCGTCGTCCTGACCGCCCGCCAGAACCGGTGGTCGCCTCCCGTGCCGGAGCCGTTCAGGTGGACCACCCTCGGCCGGTTCGGGTGGTCACGTGGTTCGGTGGCCCGTTGCTCGAACCGGGACACGCCACCGATCTCGGCCACCGCGCCCTCGGTACGCCGCAGGGTGGCCTGGTGCACCCCCGGTGGCCAGGCTCCGATCAGACGCTCCGCCGCCCGGACCGACAACAGGTAGGGCTCGTCGTCCCTCACCCCGGGCGGGAGGGTGCTGACCATCGGGATGCCCGTCATCCGCGCAGCCAGGGACATCGCCGGCGAGGAGTCGACCCAGAAGGCCCGGGGTCGTGCGCGATCCATCCAGGCGACCGCCTCACGTCGGGCGCCGAGCGCGATCTCCTCCGAGCATTCTGAGGCGCCGGGCTCGGCGGGGAGATGGACGACCCGGATCCCGCTGGGCAGGAGTGCGTCGTCGAACTGCCCGGCGATCAGCATGGTCACGTCGAGGCCGCGCTCGCGGAGGGCGCCCATCACCGGGAGCACACGGTGGAGATGACCGCGACCGCGGTTGTGCACGTAGATGCCGATCACGTCCTCACCCCCTTGCGCTTGTGTCGCGCCGGCCCGTCCGGCGCCCGGCGGTCTAACCCACTGCGCGGATCGCCCCGAGGAGGGCGTCACAGAAGGCGGGGAGGTCGTCCGGGTTGCGGCTGGTGATCACCCCGTCTGAGGTGACCAGCTCCTCATCGACCCACTCCGCGCCGGCGTTCACCAGATCCGTGCGCAGGCTGGGGTAGGAGGTGACGCGTCGCCCGCGGACGACATCGGCCTCGATGAGAACCCACGGTGCATGGCAGATCGCCAGGACCGGTTTGCCCGCTTCGACCATCTCGCGGACGAGGGTCACCGCGTGGGCGTCTGTGCGGAGCGCATCGGGGTTGGCGACGCCGCCGGGCAGGACCAGCACATCGACATCTGCGGCGGTCACGTCGGCGGTCGTGCGGTCGACCGCCTGGGTGCCGGCCGGGCTTAGGTGATCGACGAGTTCGACCTCCCCGTCGGACGTGCTCACCAGTAGCGCCGTGTGCCCTGCCTCGGCCACGGCACCCCACGGTTCGGTCAATTCCACACGTTCGATGCCCTCGCCGGCCACGAGGAAGACGACGGTCCTTGTATCGGTGCTCACATCCTGGGTCTGGGTCATAGTCCGATCGTGGGGCCGGACCCCCCGGGACCGCAACCGGACCGCCGGTGGCCCCCGGCCCGAGGGTCCGGCACGATACGACAATGCGACGACGAGACCCGATCGACCGACGAGGACGGCACGACCGCCGGCGAGGCGGATGCGGCTGCTCGCTGCTCGTGTTGCTGCTACTGGTCCTGGGGCTGGCCGTGGCCGCGGAGTTCGGGGCCCGCTGGTATCTGTCGGACCGGGCGGAACGCGAGGCCTCGGCCCGACTCGGCGCCCCGGTGTCGGTGGGGTTCGGCCCCACGCCGATCCTCTGGGACCTGGCCACCAGCCGGGCCGTCGACACGGTCCGGATGACCTCCCCCGGTAGCGGAGACGTACCCCGGATCGACGTGACCGGGTACTCGGTCAGCATGGTCGACGGCAGCATCGTGGCCGCGTCGGCGGACGGGACCGCCACGCTCAGCGGTGACCAGCTCGCGGCGGCGGCAGCCGAGGGCAACCCGGCCGCTGACTCCCCGGTCGCGGGGCTGACCGAAGTCCGTTCGGTGCAGCCCGACGCGCAGGCCGGTCTACTTCGAGCGGACATCGGCGGGATCGCCGAGATCGGCGTGGCCCCCGGGGTCTCGGGCGGCCGACTCACGCTGACCCCGGAGCAGACCGAGGTGCTCGGCCTCCCCCTGCCGGACGGGCTGTTCTCCGGGATCACCGGCACCGTCGACTCGACGGTCGCCTCGCTCCCCGAGGGGGTGTCGATCCACGGGGCCCGCGTGGTGCCCGACGGGCTCGAGGTCGCGCTCGTCGGGACGGACGTCGCGCTGAGGTAGCGGCAACGCCGTGGTCCGCCGGGCGGCCCCGGGAGTCGTCAGGCTCCCGGGACGCACAGCTCCGTGGGTTCGGACCGACCCCGGACCACCTCGGAGCCGACCCGGGTCCACCAGGCGGCCTCCTCCGCCCCCGCCGAATCCACGGCGACGCCGGAGGCCAGGACGAGTCCGGACTGCTTCTTCGCCAGCTCGCACAGCCGGGACGCCTCGTTGACCGCGTCTCCGATGACCGTGTACTCGAAACGGTCGTCGGCGCCGACGTACCCGGCGACCACACCCCCGTAGGAGGCCCCGATCCCGGCCTGGCATCCCGGCACCCGCTCGGGCAGCCGCTCGCCGAGCACGCGGGCGCAGGCCAGTGCGGCGGACGCCGGGTCGTCCATCGGCCGGGGCGCGCCGAACACGACGAGTGCGGCGTCGCCGAGGAAACTGTCCACGATGCCGCCGTACTCGTCGACCGTCTCCACGACCACCCGGAAGAACCTGTTGAGCACGTCGACGACCTCCGTCGCCTCGGACCGCACCGCCATCTCGGTGGATCCGATGATGTCCACAAAGACGACGCCGACCTCGGAGGCGCTCCCGCCCAGTTCGGGGTCACGCTCCTCGGCGGCCTCCGCGACGTCACGACCCACGTGACGACCGAACAGGTCCCGGAGCCGTTCGCGTTCCTGCAGCCCGGCGGCCATGCGGTTGAACCCACGCTGGAGCTCACCGAGTTCCGTGCCGTCGTAGACCACCACCCTCCGGTCGAGCTTCCCGTCCGCGACGTCCTCCATGGCCCAACGGACGCTCCGGAGCGGACCGACCACGGATCCCGTTGCGAGGGAGACGAGCAGGAACCCGGCGAGGAGCGAGGTGGCGCCGAGCACGATCGCGATGACGGCGAGGCGTTCCAGTGTCAGGGCGCGCCCCGCCAACGTGTAGATCGCCACGATGATGAGTCCGGAGATCGGCACCCCGCTACCGACTGCCCACGACACCCGGAGGCGGGTCATCGCACCCAGGAACCGTGCGCGGGGGGCCGGACCGCTTGCGAGCGCGACCGCGGCCACGGGGCGGAGACCGAAGTCGGCGAAGAGGAACGCCACACCACAGACCACGAGTCCGGAGAAGACGATGGTGAACCCGACGGTCGGGATGGTCTCCGGGTCGATCACGCCGAACGCCGGCGTCACGACGGCTGCGCCCAGCAACCACAGGAAGGCCTGGATCAGCGTCATCCGGGTGGGCAGGCGGAGGGCACGCACCCGCTCCCGGTCCGTGGGCTCGCGACCGTCGAGAAACCACCGGACCCGGCGATAGACCACGCCGCGAACCCAGACCGTCCCGACCACGGTCGCCAGGGACACGTACACGGGAACCACGACGGCGTTGGGCACCAGGAACTCCCGGGACAGCAGGGCCGGACCCGGGAGCACGAAGAGGATCAACACCGCGGCGACGGCCACGCCGACGAGGTTGGACGCCAGCAGGGTCAGCAGCAACAGGACCCGGACCCGGATGGCCCGCATCCGCGCGGACTCCGTCTCCCGCCCGAGCAGCACCGAGCCGAGTTCCGGACGCCGAAACAGGGAGAGGTCGAGTCGCACGGTCCACATCGTGCCATCTGCGGGTCCGGAATTGAGGACCTCGTCACATCAGACCCGTCGAACTGTGGGGCCGGGACCGCGGGGCGTAGGGTGGGCGTGTCGGCCCGCACCACTCTTGCCTCGGGCCGCGTCGGATGTCGACCTCCCGTGGTCGCGCACCGGGCTCGTCGTTCACCTGCGACGAGGTGACCCAGGAGCGCGCCGGGCAAGACGCCCCATCTATGTACGGAGATTCCTCCCTTGTCACGTTCCTTCGCCGATCTCGGCGTACCTTCCCCCCTGCTCGACGTCCTCGCGGGCGTCGACATCGTCACCCCCACCCCCATCCAGTCGGCCACGTTGCCCGATGCGATGTCCGGTCGCGACGTCCTCGGCCGTGGCCGCACCGGTTCCGGTAAGACCTATGCGTTCTGCCTCCCGCTGGTCACCCGCCTCGCCGCGTCGGCGACCGCCGGCGGTCGCCGCAAGCGCAACGCCCCGCGCGGGCTGATCCTCGCCCCCACCCGCGAACTCGCCCGTCAGATCGACGAGACGCTCGCGCCGCTGGCCCGGGCGATGGGTCTCAAGACCACCGTGATCTTCGGCGGCGTCTCGCAGGGACGCCAGGTGAGCGCGCTCGATCAGGGCGTCGACATCGTGGTGGCCTGCCCGGGCCGGCTCGAGGACCTCATGGGACAGAAGCACTGCCGCATGGACTCGGTCGAGGTGAGCGTCCTCGACGAGGCCGATCACATGGCCGACCTGGGCTTCCTCCCGGGAGTCACCCGGATCCTGGCGGCCACGCCCGCGGGCGCACAGCGGCTGCTCTTCTCCGCGACGCTGGACCAGGGTGTGGACAAGCTGGTCAAGCGCTTCCTCGACACCCCCGTCGTCCACGAGGTCGACGACGGCTCCGCCACCCCCGGAGCGACCGCGCACCACGTCGTCCACGTGGACCCGGACGACCGCGTCCGCGCATTGGCGGACCTCGCCGGGGTGAACGACCGGACCGTCATGTTCACCCGCACCAAGCACGGCGCCAAGCGGCTCGCCAAGCAACTCTCCGGCCGCGGTGTGACCAGCGTGGACCTGCACGGGAATCTGTCGCAGAACGCGCGCGTGCGCAACCTCGAGGCGTTCTCCTCCGGTCAGGCGAGCGTGCTCGTGGCCACCGACATCGCGGCCCGCGGTATCCACGTCGACGACGTCGGGTTGGTCGTCCACGCGGATCCGCCCGCCGAGCACAAGGCGTATGTGCACCGCTCGGGTCGGACCGCCCGTGCGGGTGCCGTCGGCACCGTCGTCACCGTGGCCACCTCCGACCAGGTCCGCGAGGTGCGCTCGCTCCTGCGCTCGGCCGGCGTGACGGCCGGTGAGATCGTGCTGCCCGTGGGCGCGAACGCCGCCACCGCGTTGGCCGAGGCCCCCGAGCCCCCCGCACACGTCCCCGGGGATGCCGCCCCCGAGGGTCGGCCGAGTCAGGGGCAGAGCCGCCAGAGCCACAATCGGCAGCGTCAGGGCCGCGCCCAGGGCGGTCAGGGCCAGAGCCGCCAGGGCCGGGGCCGTGACGGGGCAGAACGCGGCCGTGCCGGCGCGGAGCGCGGTGGCCACGGCCAGGAAGGATCCGGGTCGGGCGGCAGTCGTCGTCGTCCCCGCCGTCCCCAGGCTGCCGGGTCACAAGGTTCAGGGTCGCAGGGTTCCGGGTCGCAGGGTTCCGGGTCGCAGGCGTCCCGAGGCCAGCGTTCGGCCGCCACCCACACGATCGCCCAGAGTGCGGGGCAGCCGCGGGGCGGCGAGCGCCGGAGGGCCAGCCGCCCCGCCGGCTGAGTCCGCCCCCGCGAACAGTGCTCCGGGCGGGCAGAAGCCCGATCGATCAGCCGCCGGCCGTCACCCGAACACCGTGATGGTCTGGCGGCTGATCGCCGTCAGTGCCCCGCCCGGTCCCCACAGCATGGCGTGCGTGTGCGCGTACCCATCGCGGGAGGCATCGGTGGTCGCCTCGTAGGCGAAGATCGCCTCTGGCGGGATCGTGTCGGGACCGACCTCCGCGACGAGCTCCAGCGTCCAGGTCAGACTGCTGGCGGGCGCGAAGCCGGAGAGCATCTGGATGGTCGCCGGCGGCCACGCGTCGGCGAGCACCAGCAGGTGCTCCTCGTGGAACTCCTCCGGGGTCTCGCGCAACTGCGCCCAGCCCGACAGATCGCCGGTCTCGGCTCCGCTGAAGGGCAGGGCGCCACCCACCTGCCTCAGGGCGAGGAACCGGTAGAACTCGGGGGTCACCTTCTCGATGTACGGAAACGGCTCGATCGTTTCGGGTTCCGGCAGGTCCGGAACGGGATGTCTCGGTGTCACGACGATGGTGGAGTCGCGATGCTTCCCGAACGCCGCCAGCGCGGTTGCGACGATCTCCCCGCCCTGCCGCAGCGTGGCCTGGCCCTGCGTCACGTTCGTGCCGACCCGCAGGATCTCCGCGTGGATCTGGACTTCGCCCGTCGTGGCGGGACCGACGAACGAGACGGTGAACGACCTCAACGGATGTGGAGACGCGGCACCGCCGCGATCTGCCACACCCGCGCGGTCGCCTGTCCCTGCCGCGTCCCCTACTCGGCCCTTGATCGCCGCGAGCAACAGGGCTCCGGTCAGCCCCCCGTAGATCGCCCGGCCCTGGGTCCAACCGTCCGCGATCTCGACGGTCCCACCGGCCGAGGCGGCCTCCAACATGCTCTGCAGCGACATGCCGGACAGTCTGCCAAAGGGGTCAGTGGACCAGTTGGGCGCGCCCCCTCTGCCGGAGCGCGACCAGGGCGGATGCCAGACCGGGCATCTTCGGCACCCGGTCGAACATCTTCTCGCTGCGGGTCTCCGCCGCGTCGTCGGCGGTCCGCTGGAGGAACCTGTCGGGCAGCGAGAGTCGCGCGATGGTGCGCCAGGACTGCAGGTACTGCTTCCACAGTGGCCCGCTCACGTAGGGCAGGTCGTACCGGTCGCACAACTCCCTGACCCGGAGCGAGATCTCCGCGTACCGGTTGGACGGCAGGTCGGGGAACATGTGGTGCTCGATTTGGAACGACAGGTTGCCCGACATGAGATTCATGACCGGGCCACCGTCGAGGTTGGCACTGCCGAGCATCTGGCGCAGATACCACTCGGCCTGCGACTCGTACTTCACGTCCTTGGCCGTGAACTTCTCGGCCCCGTCCGGGAAGTGCCCGCAGAAGATCACCGCGTTGGTCCAGATGTTCCGGATGATGTTAGCGGCGATGCTCGCGGTCAGCGCCTCCCGTCCGGCCGGCCCGGCCAGAACGGGGAACAGGATGTAGTCCTTGAGCACCTGCTGGCCCGCCTTGCGCAGGAACGTGCGGGCGGTGCGCTGATCGGCCGGGTCGGCATCGGAACCCGGGAGCGCGTCCTGGATACGGACCCCCTGCAGCCCGATCCCCCATTCGAATCCCGCCATGAGGGCCGTGTTGACGAGCAGGTTCGCGGAGAATCTGGGTTCCCACGGAATGTCACGCGTGACCCGCAGGACCCCGAACCCCACGTCGTCGTCCATCCCGACGATGTTGGTGAACTTGTGATGCAGGTAGTTGTGCGTGTGCTTCCAATCCGCGGAGCTGCCGACCAGGTCCCATTCCCACGTGGTGGAGTGGATCTCCGGGTCGTTCATCCAGTCCCACTGTCCGTGCAGGACGTTGTGCCCGATCTCCATGTTCTCGAGGATCTTGGCCACGGCCAGGGCCCCGGTACCCAGAACCCAGGCGGTCCGGTTCCGCGCGCCGAGGTACAACACGGCCCGGGCGCCGAGTTCGATCCCCCGCTGCAACCGGATCACGCTGTGGATGTACCGGTAGTCCCGCTCCCCGCGCGAAGCCAGGACGTCGGCCCTGATGGCGTCGAGCTCCCGCCCCAGCGCGTCGATCTGCTCGGGAGTCAGGTGCGCGTACTCGCCTACATCAGAAATGGCCATGGATCAACTGTAGGCACGCTCGGGGGCATGCGGCTACCGGCGAGTAGGAAGGAGGGTCGGATACGTGACCAAGGGCACGCGACGACGGCCCTCTCAGCCAGTCCACGACCGGCGCAGGACCTCGAGTGCTCCGTGCACCCGCTCACGGCTCGAGCCCACCGGGGCAATCATCAACTCGTCCGCGCCCGCGCGTTCGGCGAAGTCCGCCAGGTAGTCGCGGACCTCCGATCCGTCGCCCACGGCGGTGAAGGAGATCATGTGCAGGATCTGACGACCGGCCGCCGACTCCATCACCATGTCCAGCTCCTCGTCCGAGAAGTGGCGGCCGCGTCCGGCCATGAGCCTGACGCGCTGACGGCGGTACCAGTGCAGCTCACGGTCCGCTCGCTCCGTGTCGTAGTCGGCCACCACGTTGACCGCGGCGATCATGTACGGCTCGGCCAGCTGATCGCTGGGCTCGAATCGGTCTCGGTACACCGCCGAGGCCTGCTCGAGCGCATCGGGCGCGAAGTGCGAGGCGAACGCATAGGGCAGCCCGTACGCGGCGGCCAGCTGTGCACCGAACAGCGAGGACCCGAGTATGTACAGCGGGATCCTGGTCCCGCGTCCGGGCGTCGCCGTGATCCCGCGGGTGCGGGCGAGGTCCGAGGGCGAATCTCCGAGGAAGGCCTGCAGTTCACGGACGTCGTCGGGGAAGCGCTCGGCGGCTGACGGCTCACGACGCAGGGCGCGGAACGTCTGCGGGTCGGTGCCCGGGGCTCTCCCCAGTCCCAGGTCGATCCGGTCCGGGTGCAGCTCGGCGAGGGTGCCGAACTGCTCGGCGATCACGAGCGGCGAGTGGTTGGGCAACATCACCCCGCCGGACCCCAGCCGGATCCGCCGGGTCTGCGAGGCGATGTGCGCCATGAGCACCGCCGGAGCCGAGGAGGCGATGGACCCCATGTTGTGGTGCTCGGAGTACCAGACCCGCTCGTATCCGAGTTCCTCCGCCTTGCGGGCCAGGGCGACCGAGTCCCGCAGCGCGTCACCGACGGACTGCCCGGGGCGGACCGAGGCGAAGTCGATCACGGACAGGGGCAGCGCGGAGGGGGTCATGACGGGTCCAACCCCCGTCCTGCGAGCCCTATTCCGTCCCGCGTGCGGGCGGGGGCGGCACACTGGGGGGATGTCCGAACCCGGCTCCGGTCCCAGCTCCAGCTCCGTCGACATCGCCCACCTGGTCTCGGCGATGCGCCGGACCGAACCGTTGGTGCACTGCCTCACCAACTCGGTGGTCCGTCAGGTCACGGCCGACGTCCTGCTCGCCGCCGGTGCGGCGCCGGCGATGGTCGACCACCCCGAGGAGGCCGCCGACTTCGCGGCCGTCGCCACCGGGGTGCTGGTCAACGTGGGGAACCCGACGGCCGAACAGGTGGAGGGCATGCACGCGGCGATCGCCTCGGCCCGGGAACACGGCACGCCGTGGGTTCTCGATCCGGTGGCGGTCGGAGGGCTGACGTTGCGTACCGGGCTCGCCACCGACTGGCTCGACCACGGGCCCGCGGCGATCCGCGCGAACGCCTCGGAGACCGTCGCGTTGGCGGGGGCCGGGGCGGGTGGCCGCGGCGTGGACTCGACGCACGACGTCGCGGCCGCGTTGCCGTCGGCCCTCGTGCTCGCCGAGCGCACCGGCGGCGTCGTCGCGGTGACGGGAGCGCAGGACGTCGTGGTCACGAACTCCGGCGGGTTGACCGTCGCCACCTGGATCACCTCGGGGCATCCGCTGTTGCAGAAGGTGATCGGCACCGGCTGCGCGCTCGGGGCACTGACGGCCGCCTACCTCGGCGCGGCCCGGGCAGCCGGCCTCCCCGACCACGACGCCGTGGTGGCCGCCCACGCACACGTCGGAGCGGCAGGAGCGGCCGCGGGGCGCGTCGCCGCGGGTCCGGGCCTGTTCGCGGTGGCGTGGTTGGACGCGCTGTACACGCTCACCGCCGAGGAGATCGCGGAGTCGGTCACACTGCTCGACGCCACCCCGTGACCCACCCGACCTCAGGAGCCCGCGCGACCACCCCGAGCGGACACGCCCGCTCTGCCGCCGCCGTCGACTGGCGGGTGTACCTGGTCACCGACCCCCACCTCGGCGGTGACCGGGACGCGGTCCCCGGCATCGTCCACCAGGCCGTCCTGGGCGGGGTGGGGGTCGTCCAGGTCCGGGACAAGGAGTGTGACGACGACGAGTTCGCCACCCGCGCGGCCTCGGTGGCCGATGCCGCCCGTCGGGCCGGGGCTCGGGTCGGTCGCGAGGTCCCGGTGTTCGTCAACGACCGTCTGGAGGTGGCGCGCGAGCTGGGACTCCATCTACACGTGGGGCAGAGGGACGTCGCGTTCGGGCGGGCGCGCGCCGAACTCCCGGAGCATCTGATGCTGGGCCTGTCGATCGAGTCGGACGAGCAACTGCACGTCGCGCTGGGCGGACCCGGGCCCGTGCCGGACGTGATCGGGGTGAGCCCGGTGTGGTCCACGGCCACCAAGACCGACACCGCCGCCGCACTCGGTCCGTCAGCGGCCGACCGGCTCGCCCGGGTGGCCCGTCGACGGGGCGTGGCGGCTGTGGGCATCGGCGGGATCACCCCTGCGAACGTCGACCTGCTCGCGGGCACCGCTCTGGACGGCGTGTGCGTGGTGTCGGCGGTGATGGGTGCGTCCGATCCACGCGCCGCCGCCCTCGATCTGCTCTCCCGATGGGACAGGTCCCGGGCTCGCGGCTGAGCTGGACGCCCGCCTACTCGTCGGCCCACCCTCCGCCCACCCACCGGTCCGTCACCGTCGGTTCTCCCAGGGGTGGCACACGCCGAATCCGCCGTAGCCGGTCCCGATCGTCGGATGGGTGGACAGGGTCAACTCGTCGCGGTGGCCGTTGATCAGATAGACGTACCGGCTCCCGGGGGTGGACGACCCGGCGCCGGTCGGCCTCAGCCGGAAACCGAGCGGTCCGACCGCGCCGCGGACCTCCTCCACGACCTGATCCCAGTCGCCGGGGACGAGGGCCGCGGGATGACGCATCTCGCGGGCGTAGTACTTGCCGATCCCGGTGCCCATGTGCCCGGCGGCGTCGCTCCTGCTGGGGCAGGCGACCTCCTGAGCGGCTCGGGACTCCCTCCATCCGCTCGCCCCGATCGCCCCCTCCAGGACCCGCCGGATCTCCGCCTGCCCCGCCTCGAGCGCGGCGCGTGACCCCGCCACGTCGATCGTGGTGTCGAGCGGGACGTTGGCCGCGCCGATCGGGCCGGTGCTCGTCGGCGGAGAGGGCGCCGGGGTCGGAGGCGGGGTCAAAGGCGGGGTCGGCGTCGGGGTCGGCGCGGGACCCCCCGCGCACGCGGTCGCGGCGACCAGAGCGGGGGTGACCAGGACCGCACAGAGAGCTCGAAACCGCGCCACCGCACCCATGGTGCCCGTACCGTCGGCCGCATGCAGGACAGCGCCCCGGACCAGATCACGATGGTCGAGTTCCCCAGTTCCTCGATGCCCGCGACAGCCGAGTTCCTGGCCACGGTGTGCGGTTGGACGCCCACCGTGTACGGGTCGTCGTACACCGACCTCACCGGCGGCGGGATCGAGGTGGGGATCCAGGGTGACGACGACGAGCAGTCACCGGCGCCGCTGATGGTGATCCAGGTGTCCGACCTGGCCGAGGCCCGAGGCCGGGTCGAGGCCGCGGGCGGCGTGGTGACCCTCGAACCCTTCTCCTTCCCGGGCGGCCGACGGTTCCACTTCCGCGAGCCCGGCGGGAACGAGATGGCCATGTGGGTGCCCGAGTAGCCCCCGACCGGGCTGCCGCGGGCCGCCGCCTCACGCGCTCGGCTCGAACCCCTCCGGAAACGCGAGCCGCGTGAGTTTGTCCGGGTTGGAGTGGAAGTAGACCCGCGTGACGCGGCCGTCGACCACACCCAGCTGGGCCACCCGGACGACCCCACGGGAGACCACAGCCAGCGCGAACTCCCCGTTCACCTCGACCGGAGCGATCATGCCGTCGGACAGCTCCGCCGCCTTGATGAGGAAGTACGCACACTTGCGGGCCCCCACGATGTCCCTGCGGGCGGCGTTGACCTTCCCGTCGCTGTCCGAGACCACCCGGGCGTCCGCGGTGAGCACCTCGATCGTCTGCTGGAGGTCACCGGCCAGGACGGCCTCGACCAGCCGAGAGATCACCGCATCCGGTGCACGCTCCGGCGGACGCAGGTCGGTGTCCAATCTGCGCCTCGCCCGGCTCACCCACTGACGGACCGTGGGCACGGCCGCGTCCAGCGCGCCGGCGATCTCAGCGTAGGGCAGGGAGTAGGCCTCGCGCAGGACGAAGGCCGCGCGCTCCTCGGGGCCGAGCTGCTCGTAGGCCAGCAGGACGGCGATCCGCAGGTCGTCGCGCTGCTCGGCCAGCTCCGAGGGCAACAGGGCGGTGTCGACGGGTTCGGGGAGCCACGCCCCCACGTAGTCCTCCCGCCTGCGTCGCCGCAGCCGGTCCAGGCACAGGCGCGTGGTGACCGTGGTGAGCCACGCCTCGGGGTTGTCGGGCGCCGATCCCGCCTCGAGACCGACCAGGCGGGCCAGGGCCTCGTCGGCGGCGTCCTCCGCGTCGGCCCACGTCCCGGTGATGCGGTACCCGACCCCGAGGAGCCGTCCCCGGACCCGGTCCACCGCGGCCCGGTCGAGTCCGGCGAGCGCACCGGCCGTCGTCACCTCGGGCGAACGGGATCGATGTCCTCCCGGCGCACGCCCCTGAGCGAGCCCGGATCCTTCCGGGTGGCCACTGCGATCCGGTTCCATGCGTTGATGGTGACGACCTCCATCAGCAGCTGTCCAGTGCCCGACTCGCCCCGGTGTCGGACCACGTCGTCCCAGAGCTCGTCCGAGACCGAGTCCTCGCCGCGGATGTGGGTGACCGCGTCGGCGAACCGCAGGACCGTGAGGTCCCCCTCGGACAGCTCACCGGCGTGGGCGGGCCAGTCCTCCGCGGCGACGATCCGGGCGTCGTCCCAGCCGTCCTTGCGGGCGTCGCGTCGGTGCATGGCCGTGCAGAAGCGGCACTCGTTCACCGCCGAGACTCGGAGTCTGATGAGGTGGCTGTCGGAGCGGGAGACCCGGGCCCGGGTGTAGGCCTCGAGCGCCAGCATGGGCACCATGGCGCCCGCGCTGACCTGTGTGCGCTGTTCGTGCGTGTGCGGTCCGTGGTCGTTCCGATGCGTACTCATACCCCTTCGACGCACCAGCACTCCCGGATGTGACAGCGGATCGGTGTGATCACCTATGGCGATCTCCGGGACCCCCTCCTAGCCTGGTCACATGACCGATCCCGATGATCTGTTGCTCTCCGACTCCGAGCGCCTGCACGCCCTCACGGCGCTGGGCGACCACTATGCCGCGGGCCGCCTCGACGACCCGGAATTCCACTCCCGGTCCGGTGACATCGCGGCCGCGCGCACCCTGGGTCAACTGCGGTCATCGTTCCGCGATCTGCCGGGCGGGATGCCCCTGAGCAGCGTTGACGGCATGATCGTGCAGACGGCCGCGGCGGGAGGTGGTGAGCTGGCGCGCACCTCGTCGTCGTCACCGGCGGTATCGGACCCGGATCGCGAGCTCCAGGATCTCCGCAAACGGGGCAAGACGGTGGAGACGCTCGACGGGTTGGTCCTGGGGGCGACGCTCGTGGCGTTCCTCGTGCTGCAGTTCGTGGTGGGTTGGGATTACGCCTGGATCGTGTGGCCGTCGCTGGTCCTGACCCTCGGGGTTCCGCGCGCGATCCTGCAGTTCACCGACTCGGACGAGGAGCTCTACGAGGAGCTCAAGGAGTCCGACGACGAGGCGCGCAAGGAACGCCTCCGCGCGGCCACCGAGCGGATCCGCGAGCTGGGCGACGGGCGCGAGACGCGGGACTGACCCCTTCGGCACCCGCGGCCTCCGCGCGCCCGGCGACGAGCGCGAGACGGGTCAGGTCTCCTCGAGCGCGACGCCCTTGCGCTCCGGGAGGGTGAACGCGGCGAGGGCGGCGACGACGAAAGCCGCCGCGAACACCCCGAAGACCACCACCGTGCCACCAGCGCCGAGCATCACCGGGACCAGCAGTGGCGCGATGATCGAGGCGATCCGTCCGAACGCCGCCGCCGCGCCGGTGCCGGCCCCACGGGTGGAGGTGGGGTAGAGCTCGGGGCCGATCGCGTACAGCGCACCCCAGGCGCCGAGGTTGAAGAACGACAGCGCCATTCCGGCGGCGATGATCGTGGTCGGCGTCCCCGCGAGACCGAACAGTCCCGCGGCGACCGCCGACCCGGCCAGGAACACCGCGAGGGTGACCCGGCGGCCCCACACCTCGATAAGCCATGCCGCCGCCGCGTACCCCGGAAGCTGCGCGAGCGTGATGACGAGGGTGTAGCCGAACGACCTGACCAGATCGAAGCCCTGTGAGACCAGCAGGCTGGGCAGCCAGATGAACGCGCCGTAGTAGGAGAAGTTGATCCCGAACCACACGATCCACAGAGCCCCGGTCCGCCGTCGAAGGCGCGGGGACCAGATCGACTCGCGGGCGGACTCCTCGACGGGCTCGAGCCGGCCCGTCGCCGCGCCGGCGGTCGCGCCGGCGGTCGCGCCGGCGGTCGCGGTGGCGGGCGGCTCGACCCCGGCCGAGTCGGCGGGCGGCTCGACCCCGGCCGAGGCCTCGTACTCGCGGACGATGCGCTCGGCCTCGTCGACCCGGCCCCTCGACTCGAGGTAGCGCACCGACTCGGGCAGGCCGAATCGCACGACGAGCGCGTACGCCGCCGGGACCAGTCCGATGGCCAGCGCCCAGCGCCACCCGTCGTCGCCGATCGGTACGACGAAATATCCGATCACCGCCGCCATGATCCAGCCGACGGCCCAGAACCCCTCGAGGATCACCACCACCCGGCCGCGGATACGACGCGGCGCGAACTCGCTGACCAGCGTCGAGGCGACGGGCAACTCGGCGCCCAGGCCCAGGCCCACGATGAAGCGCAACACGATGAGCATGGCGATACCGGTCGACAGCGCTGCCGCGCCCGTGGCCAGTCCGTAGACCAGCAGGGTCGCGGCGAAGACCTGGCGGCGCCCGATCCGGTCGGCGAGCAGCCCGCCGAGCGCGGCACCGATCGCCATGCCGACGAACCCGATGGACCCGATCCAGGACAGTTCGGTCGGGGTGAGCGCCCAGTGCACGGCCAGGGCGGCCATGACGAAGGAGATCAGTCCCACGTCCATGGCGTCGAGCGCCCACCCGACGCCGGATCCGACCAACAGCCTGCGGTGCTTGCGGGTGAACGGTAGGCCGTCGAGGCGCTCCGTGCGTGTGGTCATGCGCGACAACGCTACTCGCCGGACAGAGGACGGGCGGCGCAGGAAGTTCCCCACGAACCCTGGACTTGGACCAGCGTCCGGGCAGCCTGGTGAAGTATGTGTTTTGTGTCACAAACCAGGGAGTGCCTCGTGGACACCACCGATCACGCCAGCCCGGGCGGCGCCGACTTCGACCTCGTGATTCGCGGCGGGACCGTCTACGACGGCACCGGCGCTCCCGGCGTCCGCGCCGACGTCGGGATCCGGTCCGGCGTCGTCGCGGCGGTGAGCCCCGCCCCCCTCCCCGTATCGGCGGGCACCCGCGTCGTCGAGGCCGACGGCCGATGGGTCACGCCCGGCTTCATCGACACCCACACCCACTACGACGTGGAACTGCTGGTATCCCCCGGCCTGGGCGAGTCGGTCCGCCACGGGGTGACCACCGTGCTGGTGGGCAACTGCTCCCTGTCCGGCGTGTACTCGGACACCGTCGATGTGGCCGACCTGTTCAGCCGCGTGGAGGCCCTCCCCCGGGACGCTGTCCTCGACGCACTGGAGCGCACCAAGTCGTGGTCCGATGCGGCGGCGTGGCGGAGCGCGGTCGAGTCCCTGCCGCTGGGGCCCAACGTGGCGAGCTTTCTCGGCCACTCCGACGTCCGCGCCTCCGTGATGGGACTGGGCCGATCGACCGACCCGGAGCGCTCCCCGAACCGGCAGGAGCGACGCGAGATCGCGCGGCGCGTGGACGAGGCCCTCGACCAGGGATTCCTGGGGGTCTCCACCATGACCAACCCCTGGGACAAGATGGACGGCGACCGCTACCGCTCGCGCACCCTGCCCTCCACGCACGCCTCGTGGAAGGAATTCCGACAGATCAGCCGGATCCTCCGCCGGCGCGACCGCGTCCTGCAGGGCGTGCCGAACCTCAACACCAAGGTCGACGTGGCCTTCTACGTGGCCACCAGCACGGGGCTGCTGCGCAAGCCGCTCAGGGTCTCACTGCTCGCCGCCGCGGACACCCTCGCCGAGCCCTGGGTCAACCACATCTTCCGGCCCCTGGCCTGGGTGGCCAACTCGCTGGGGCGGGGCAGGTTCGTGTGGCAGCACCTGCCCACCACGTTCAAGGTGTGGGCCGACGGGATCGACCTCGTGGTCTTCGAGGAATTCGGCTCCGGGCGCGAGGCGCTGCACCTCAAGGACGAGATGGCCCGCACCGACCTGCTCGCGAAGGAGGGCTACCGGCGTTGGTTCCGGCGGGACTTCGAGAAGCGGTTCAGCCCGCGGGTGTGGCACCGCGACTTCGACGACGCACTGATCGTCGCCTGCCCCGACGAGTCGCTGGTCGGCAGCACCGTCGGCGACGTCGCCCGCGACCGGTCACTGCATCCGGCGGACTGCTTCCTCGACCTGGTGGTGGAACACGGTTCCGACCTTCGGTGGACCACCACCATCGCCAACGCCCGCGAGAAGGTCGCCAACCGGCTGGCCCGGACACCCGGCGTCACCATCGGCTTCTCCGACTCGGGCGCACACCTGCGCAACATGGCCTTCTACAACTTCGGCGTGCGCCTGCTCGAGCGAGTACACGCCGCGGATCGGCGCGGCGCCCCGTTCCTGTCCGTCGAAGAGGCGGTGTTCAAGCTCACCGGGGAACTCGCCGACTTCTACCGGCTCGACGCGGGACGGATCGCCCCCGGGCGCCGGGCCGATGTGGTGGTGATCGACCCGGCCGGGCTCGACGGCGAGTCGCTGGACTACCACGAGGAGGCGATGCCGGAGCTCGGTGGCATCCGCCGCATGGTCAACCGCAACGACCGGGCGGTCACCGCGACGATCATCGGCGGCCGGGTGGTGTGGGAGGACGGCCAGTTCGCCCCGGGCTACGGCTCGGACTACGCGTCGGGCCGGTTCCTGCCGGCGGGCCGGCGGATCAATCCGGCCCCGACCGGTTCCGTGCCCCGGGTCAGCCGCTCGGCGGTCCACGGCCAGGTGAACAGCACGCACACCACGGCGACCACGGCCGCCGCGACGACTATGTAGACCGGCCAGGGGCCCATGAGATCCAGCGGCGAGCCCTCCGGTGGGGCGTGACGGAGATACCCGTAGTTCGCCCCGGTGGTCAGGTTGACCGCCGAGGCCACCACGGCCCAGAACACCGTGAAGAGGAAGGTGAAGCCGCACCCCCGCCAGGTCGGTCGTAACCCCAGCCCCCACACCAGTATCACCGGGGCGATGAAGGCGGCGATATGGGAGAACCAGAACATCCCGTACTCCACCGGCGGGGAGAAGCTGTAGTTCAGGTCCGGGGTCAGCAGCGCCATCAGGTTCAGGGACAACCCCCAGAAGTACGCCACCGCCACCGCCCACCCGGCGCGGGTGATCAGCGCCACCGGGATGATGATCCGGGCCCAGTCCGAGAGGTCGGCCGGGATGGCCTGGGCGGGATCGAACCGGCCGGGCATCAGATCCCAGACGATCCAACCCACCCCGACCAGCAGCATGAGCCACCCGGCGATCGTGATCGCCCGGTCCACCGCCCGGGAGCCGCGGTGCCGACGCACCACGCCCAGCAGGACCGCTGTCAGCACCACCGTGGCGGCCAGGGCGGAGAAGTGGGCCACGCCGAAGAGCGGCATCGAGCCGAGATCCTCCTCGGCGGCCAGAATGGTCGCTCCGGTGATCATGAACCCACCCTAACCCGATCCCCGCGGGGGCCCGGCGGTCACTCCGTGGGCATTCCGGCGTCCTCCCACGCGGAGTAGCTGCCCTCGAGCTCGGCGACGTCGTAGCCGACGCTGCGCAGCGCACTGGCGACGACCGAGCTCCGCGCGCCGGACTGACAGTAGGCGACGATCGTCCCGGACCCGGGCAGCCCGTCGCGCTCCCACATCACCTGCCCGCCGTGCACCCGGGTGGCGCCGGGGACGTGGCCATCGGAGTACTCGGTCGCGGCGCGGACGTCGAGCACCATCGCGTGCTGGTGCGACTCCAGGTCGCCCGGCGCGACGATCTCGGGCCGGTAGGTGGGCAGTCCGTCGGTGGAGGCGACGTACCCGCGCGTGGAGTCCACGCCCACGCGGAGAACGTGCCGCCGCAGTTCATCGGCCGCCTCGGCGTGTTCGGCGAGGAACACCAGGCCGCGGGTCTCGGCCTCCGGGTCGACCGCCCACCCGGCGTAGGTGGCGGCCTGACCGGCCGGGAGGTTGAGGGCGCGCCGGACGGTGCCGTCGTGGACCTCGTCGGCTGGCCGGGGGTCGACGACGACGAGGTCACCGGACTCGATACCGGAGGCCACCTCCTCGGCGGGCAGCTCGGGCAGCTCCGGCAACGGATGGCCGAGGACGGCGGGGCCGTCCCTGTTCTGGCGCTTCATCCTCCCGAAGTACGCCGGCACGTCGGGTTGGCCGTCGAGGAGCTCGGAGACGAAGCCCTCCTCGTCGTCGTCCTCCACGTACGTCGGCCACCACGCGAACTTCCGCTCGTATCCCACCGAGCTGGACGGCAGCGCCCCAAGGGACTTGCCGCACGCCGAGCCCGCGCCGTGGGCGGGGAACACCTGGACGTGGTCGGGCAGGGTGAGGAACCGGTCCCGCAGGCTGGCGAAGAGCTGCCGGGCGCTGGCGTGGCGGGTGTCCTCACCGGAGCCACCACCCGCGTCGGCGCTGCCCGCGTCGCCGTGGCCGCCGGTCTCGTCCAGCAGGTCCGGGCGGCCCAGGTCGCCGCAGAAGACGAAGTCACCGGTGAGCGCGTAGCCGGGCTCGTCGGCGAAGGCGCCGTCGGTGACGAGGAACATCAGGTGCTCGGGCGTGTGACCGGGCGTGTGCACGGCCTCGAGCCGGACGTTGCCGAGCTCGATCGTGTCGCCGTCCCGGAGTCGCTCACCCTCGAAGGCATATCGCCAGTCCTCACCGCCCTCATCCGAGAGGTGGATGGTGGCGCCGGTCGCGGCGGCCAGTTCGCGGGTGCCGGAGAGGTAGTCGGCATGGATGTGGGTCTCGGTGACCTTGACGATGGTCATGCCGTGCTGGTCGGCCATCTCGAAGTAGGCCCGCAGGTCGCGGCTGGGGTCCACGACTATCGCCTCACTGCTGCTCTGGCAGCCGATGAAGTAGCTGGCGTGGGCGAGGTCGTAGTCATAGATGCGCTCGAAGAGCATGGGGTGTCCGTTTCCGTGGGGAACAGGTACACCTCCCACCGTAAAACCCTTGGGGGTATAGCGCCACCCCGCGGCGGCGACGACGCGCACACTGGACCGGAGAAACCGCCGCCGACGAAAGGACCCACGCCCGTGTCCGAATCCCGCACGCCCGACTCCACGCCGACCGCTGATCTGCTGACACCCGACCTCCGCCGCCTGCTCGCCCGGCCGAATCCGTGCGTCATGGCGACGCTGCGCAGGGACGGCTCCCCGGTGACCGTGCCCACCTGGTACCGACTGGTCGGAGACCGCATCCACCTCAACCTCGACGCCGGACGGGTACGCCTCCAGCACCTGCGGCGCGACCCGCGGGTGGCGCTGTCCGTGGTGGAGGCCGACGACTGGTATTCGCACGTGAGCATCCAGGGTCGGATCACCGAGATCGCCGAGGACCCGGACCTGTCCGGCATCGACGCGCTGGCCCGGCACTACACAGACCAGCCGTATCCGGTCCGCGATCGTGCCCGTGTGGATGCCTGGGTGGAGATAGAGCGGGTACACACATGGGGGTCCGCGGCACGATCCTGAGTCGGCAGGGCCCGACGCGGCATACCGTCAGGGCACACCACACTCCCGGGAGCCGCACATGTCCGACCGCTACCCCCTCGCCGACCTCGCCACTCTGCCCGATGACCTGCGGGAACGCATCCTCGCGGAACAGGAGAAGGCGGGGTTCGTCCCCGAGGTGTTCCTGATGTTCGGGCGCCGCCCGGCGGAATGGCGGGCGTTCTTCGCGTACCACGACGCCGTGATGGACCGCGAGGGCTCGAACATGTCCAAGGCGGACAAGGAGATGATCGTCGTGACCATTTCCGCGCAGAACAACTGTCAGTTCTGCGTGGTGGCGCACGGAGCGATCCTGCGGATCGTCAAGAAGGACCCGTACCTCTCCGATCAATTGGCCGTGAGCCACCACAAATCCGACCTGACCCCGCGCGAGCGCGCGATCTGCGACTTCGCCACCAAGGTCAACCTGCGGTCCGACGAGCTCGTCGACGCCGACTACGCCGCGCTTCACGAGCACGGCCTGGACGACGAGGACGCGTGGGACATCGCGACGATCACCGGCCTGTTCGGACTGAGCAACCGGGTGGCCAACGCCACCGACATGCGGCCGAACCCGGAGTTCTACCTGATGGGTCGCGCGCCACGGTCGACGAGCTGACGAATCCCACACCGGTCCGTTCGGAGTCGGGCGTTCACCGGTTGACCGGGGTCGTCGGGGCCCAGTGGAAGCCCCGGTCGAACAGGTAGCGGAATTCGGGGTCCTCGGCGAGGGTGACGTCGACCCCGTCCCCGCTCAGCGCCATCCCTCCGGGGGCCGGTGACCACGTCAGGGTCAGAGTGCGCTCGGGGTCCCTCACCAGACCGTACGTGCCCTCGCGGACCGGATACAGCTCGACCGTGATCACCTCGCCGTCGACGGAGTAGCGCCCGTCGTAGAAGTCCCCGTTGGCCAGGCGCAGTCCGAGGCGGGCCCGGTCCGCGCCGTGCTGTCCGAAGGCCACCTGCTGCCAGCGGTCATCGTCGGCCAACTGCTCGGCGGGCGACGCCGTGTCCTCGACCACGCGATAGACCCCGGCGACCTGGGAGAACGCGGACTGCGTCCCGCCAGACGCGGCCATCACACCGAGAGCCGCGCCCGGGACACAGACGGCCACCACCGCGAGGATCGGCCCCGTCCACCTGGTCACGCGCTGACCCCGGGGCCAGGGGATCGGGGTGGGGAGCGTCGCGGCGGGCACGGGCCGGCCCGCGAGGATGCGCCCGACGCGCGCGAACCACGGGGCCGCGACCACCAGCCCGGCCACGGCCATCGCCAGGGAGAGTTGTTTGACCGGGACGTCGAAGGTCATGTTGAGCAGAAAGACGACGGCCATGGCCGCGGCGGCGAGGAGGCCACCCAGCCAGGCCGTGCGACGGAAGAGCAGGAGCGCGGCGGCGATGACCTCGGCCAGACCGGCCAGGACCTGGACCACCGGGGAGAACGCCATGAACCGCCAGAGAAACCCCATCGGGCTCATCTCGCCGAACGCGGTCAGGGCGTCCCCGTAGTCGGCGACCCCCATCTGCATGAGGAACACCTTGGGCCATCCGTACACCAGCAGCACGAGAGCCAGCCAGACGCGCAGGATCCAGTGGGCGATCCACCCCGCCGTGACCCACCAGCGGGGGCCGGGGTCGGCGGCGGTGGAGGCGGTGGTGGAGGTGGCGGTGGAGGCGGCGGAGACACTGTCACCGGACGACGATGTCGCCGAGAGGGATCCCTGGGTCATGCCGCCGATCGTACGAACCCTGAGAACGCCCTCGTTCGCCTCAGGGTCAGCCACCGGGTCAGCCTCAGTGGCGCGATCCCGCTCCCCCGGCCGGCGAGTCTCTACAGCTGTTTGTGTGGAATCCCGTTGATAGTTCCGCCGTCCACCACGAACTCGGTGGCGGTGGCGTAGGAGGACTCGTCCGACGCGAGGAACAGCACGAAGTTGGCCACGTCCTCGACCGTGCCCAGTCGGCCCAGGGGGATGGGGATCATGTCGTCCGGGATGCCCTCCGTGATGGGGGTGCGGACGAGACCCGGGTGCAGTGAGTTGCAGCGGATGCCGTGCGGTGCGAGTTCGAGCGCGACCGACTTGGTCAGTCCCCGGACCGCCCACTTGGCCGCCACGTACCCGTGCGCCCACGGGGTGCCCCGCATCCCCTCGATGGACGAGACGTTGATGATCGAACCACGGCCGGCGGCGATCATCGTCTCCGTGACCGCCTGGCACCCGTAGAAGGTCCCAGTGAGATTGACGTCGAGGATCTGCTGCCACTTGTCGTGCCGGAACCAGTGCAACTCGGCGCCGTTGGCGATCCCGGCGTTGTTGACCAGCACGTCGACCCCACCCCAGTCGGCGACGGTCTCCTCGACGACGGCCTTCCACTGCTCCGCATCGGACACGTCGAGGTGACGGTAGCGCGCATTCGCCCCGAGCTCGTCTGCCACGGCCTCGCCCTGGTCGTCCAGCACGTCGGTGAGCACGACCCTGGCGCCCTCCTCGACGAGTCGGCGCGCGTCGGCCTCACCCATCCCCCGTGCCGCGCCCGTGATGATGGCGACCTTGCCCTCGACCCGACCCATGACGACTCCCTCTCCTCGTGAACAGCTGTGGTGGTGACGCCGATCGACTGTTCAGCGTGCGCCGATGACGCCCGGGGCGCCGGTGAGCGGCAGATCCAGCGTCGTGGTCAGCCCCGGCGCAGCCGCCACGACGGCGGGAACGGCGTTGACGACCCTGCCGACCCCGGCGAGGATCGCCGAGTGGTTGTGGTCGCCGTCCGCGCTCTGCGCGGCCAGGTCGAGGACGTACGACGGTTCGCCGATCACCTCGACGCGGTAGGAGTGGCCTTCCTGCACGGCATACGGCCAGTCCGGTCGCAGGTCGTCCCGGGTCCGGGTGACGTGTTCGACCACGATGACGGGCTCGCCCGCCACCAAGCCGGTGATCTGGAAACGGAACCCCGCCTGGGTGCCCTCGGCGATGGTGCAGGCCGCGACCTCGTAGGTCTGGGGCGCGGGTTCGCGCTCGACGTGTTCGGTGATCTCGTCCACCTCCACGCCCAACCCGGCGGCGAGCAGGTGGATCGACGCCCCCCACCCCGCCGTCAACACCCCGGGCAGGAAGAGCAGCGGGGTCTGGTCGAGGGGGGTGCCGAAGCCCATGACGTCGACCATGGATTCGGTCGAGTCATAGGTGGCGTAGTCGGAGAACTCGGTACAACGGACCTGACGCACCTCGCGGCAGGTGCCGGTGATCGCCAGTGGCAGGAGGTCGTTCGTGAATCCCGGGTCGACCCCGGAGACGAAGAGCGTCGCCCCGCCCTCCACGGCGGCGGCCTCGAGCCGCTCGCGCGCGCTGTCGGGGACGCCGACCGCGGGGTTGATGAGCGGGGTGGGCGCGGTGCCGACCACATTGATCCCGGCCGCCAGGTACTCACGGATGTCGCGGGCTGCCTCCACTGGGCGGGTGTCGCTCATCGCGCAGTAGACCACGCAGTCGGGCGCCGCGGCGATGATGTCGGCATGGTCAGTGGTGGCGGTGACGCCCGTGACCGCCTCGAGACCGGCGAGTTCACCCGCGTCCCGGCCCGCCTTCTCGGCCGAGTGCACCCAGACGCCCACGAGGTCGAAGCGCGGGTCCTGGATCAGCTGGCGCAGGGCGATCGCCCCGGCGTTCCCGGTGGCGATCTGCGCGACCCGGATGGCCATGTGTTCCCTCCCGACGTGAGGCGGGCCGCGGTGGCGCGCGCCTGCTCGCGGCGGACGCTACCAGAGCATGCCGCCTGATCGGGGGCTTTTCGGACACGTGACCGGACAGATGTCCGGTCACGTGTCCGCGGACCGTCAGCCGATGACGACGCCGCAGGCGATCCGGCTGCCTCCGTCCCCTGCCATGAGCGTGTCCTCGTCGGGCCCCTCCGGCGCGTAACGCTCCGGGATGTGCGCGAGGTTGTCCGGGTCCTCGTGGATCATCACGGCCGTGCCGTCGTCGTCCAGCAGCAACTCGCGGTCCAACCGGTCGGTCAGGGTGGTGATGCGCGCGGTCCCGTCGCCTGCGACGTACAGCGGGGGAAGATCGCCGGCGTGGTCGGGATGGCTGGCCTCGTCGTCCGGTCCGACCAGGTGTCCACCGGCCGAGAGGAACGCCCCTCGCTCCTCGGGGTCGTTGGGATTAACACTGTCCGGCTCGCACAGTCCGGTCGTGTGGATGTGCAGGCCGTGGAAGCCGGGCTCCAGCCCGGCGGCCTCGACGGTGACCAGGGTCCCGACGTCGACCTCGACGAACTCCACCGTGCCGAGCGACCCGCCCTCGGGGTCCACGAGGTCGGCGGTCGCGAAGGCCTGGCCGCCCTGCTGCTCATCCCCGCCTCCCGCATCGGCGGTGGTGGCGGCGGTGTCCTGCGGGCTGGCGGCCCCCTCGTCGGCGGGCGACTCCTCCCCTGTCCCGCACGAGGCGGCCAGGACGGCGGCGGCGGCAAGCGCGACGAACGCGCCGCCCCGGCGGGCTTGTCGGAGAGTGGGGACGGTCTGGTGGGGAGAAATCTGGTGGGCGGCGGTCTGCCCAGGGCGGGTCTGCGTGGTCATCCGGTGGACCTCCTTGTCGGCGTCGTGAATGTCGGCGTCGTGGCCGTCACCGTACCCAGGCTCGACACGGTTGCAACCGTGCCTCCGCGCGTCGACCCGCGCCGGATTCGGCGGGGCGGGACGCCGCCATGTGTCAGGCGGCGGCCCGGAATCGCCGGAGCCGCAGACTGTTGGCCACCACGAACACCGAGGAGAACGCCATCGCCGCGCCCGCGATCATCGGGTTGAGCATCCCGGCCGCGGCCAGGGGCAGCGCCGCCACGTTGTACGCGAACGCCCAGAACAGGTTGCCCTTGATGGTCCGCAGGGTGCTGCGGGACAGTCGGATCGCGTCCGCCGCCGCGCGCAGGTCCCCGCGCACCAGGGTGAGGTCGGAGGCCTCGATCGCCGCGTCGGTGCCCGTCCCGATCGCCAGACCCAGGTCGGCCGTGGCGAGCGCGGCCGCGTCGTTGACACCGTCGCCGACCATGGCCACGACCCGGCCCTGCGCCTGCAGCTTTCGGATCACGTCCACCTTCTCCGCTGGCAGCACCTCGGCGATGACGGTCTCGGAGTTCTCGGCGTCCGGACCGGGATCGATTCCCACCTGCCGGGCCACCGTCTCGGCGACCACGGCGTTGTCGCCGGTCAACAGGATGGGGGTGAGCCCCAGGCCGCGGAACCTCTCCACGGCCTCGGCGGAGGAGTCCTTGACCTGATCGGCGACCACGAGCACCCCGCGGGCACTACCGCCCCAGCCCACGGCGACCGCGGTGTGACCGCGACCCGAGGCCTCGTCGACCGCCCGCTCGAGCTCGGCCGGTAGCGGCATGTCCTGCTCGGCGAGTAGCGCCGGACGGCCCACCACGACCACCTCGTCGTCGTCCTCACGGTGGCCACCTGCGCTGCCGCCCGCACCGGGCGCGACCGACCCCGACACCCCAAGCCCCTCGGTGTTACGGAACCCCGCCACCGTCGGCAGGTCACCGACCCGCTCGCGGGCGCCGGCGGCGATGGCCCGGGCGATCGGGTGCTCGGAGGCGTCCTCCACCGCGCCGGCGTAGCGCAGCACCCGGGTCTCGTCCTCGCCGTCCGCGGCGGTGACCGAGACGAGCGCGGGCGTGCCCGAGGTGACGGTGCCGGTCTTGTCCAGCACGATCGTGTCGACCCGGCGGGTGGACTCCAGGACCTCGGGGCCCTTGATGAGGATGCCAAGTTGAGCGCCGCGACCGGTCCCCACCATCAGTGCCATGGGCGTGGCCAGGCCCAGAGCACACGGGCAGGCGATGATGAGCACCGCGACCGCGGCCGTGAACGCCATGGAGGTGCCGGATCCGGTGGTCAGCCAGAACGCGAACGTCGCCGCCGCGAGCAGCAGCACGGCGGGGACGAAGACGCCGGAGATGCGGTCGGCCAGGCGTTGCGCGGCGGCCTTGCCGGACTGGGCGTCGGTGACCATCTGCGCCATCTGCGCGAGCTGGGTGTCCGAACCCACCCGGGTGGCCCGGACGATGAGCCGCCCGCTGGTGTTGACGGTTCCGCCCACCACGGCGTCACCGACGGAGACCTCGGTCGGCACGGACTCCCCGGTGACCATGGCGGTGTCGACCGCGGAGGTGCCGTCGACGATCCGGCCGTCGGTGGCGATCTTCTCACCAGGGCGCACGACGAACTCGTCGTCCACCTGCAGGTGTTCCACGGGGATCCGGGTCTCGACGCCGTCGCGCACGACCGCCACGTCCTTGGCGCCGAGCTCGAGCAACGACCGCAGGGCCGCTCCCGCCGTGCGCTTGGACCTGGCCTCGATGTAGCGGCCCAACAGCACGAAGGTGGTGACCCCGGCGGCGGCCTCGAGGTAGATGTCGCCCGCGCCGTCGCTGGGAGAGAGCGAGAACTCGAACCCGTGGGTCATCCCCGGCATGCCGGCGTGGCCGAAGAACAGCGCGTACAGCGACCACAGCAACGCGGCGGACGTGCCGATCGACACCAGCGTGTCCATGGTGAACGAGCCGTGCCGGATGTTGATCGCCGCGGCGCGGTGGAACGGCCACCCGCCCCACACCACGACGGGCGCGGCGAGCGTCAGCGAGAGCCACTGCCAGTTGGTGAACTGCAGCGCGGGGATCATGGCCATGGCGATCACGGGCACGGACAGCACCGCGGAGACGATCACACGGTGGCGCAGACTCTCGACGCGATCAGGCGCCGCGGAGTCGTCGGTGGCGTCGCCCGCATGTCCCGTGGCGGCGGCGCCGTCGGCGACGTGGGCGCCCGGGGCGGCGGCGGGCGTGCGCGGCTGCGGCAACCTCGCCGTGTACCCCGCCTGTTCGACGGTGTCCAGAAGGAGCTGCGTCTCCACGCCGGGGGCGTACCCGACTCGCGCCTTCTCCGTGGCGTAGTTGACCTGGGCGGTCACCCCGTCGAGTTTGTTGAGCTTGCGCTCGATCCGGTTGGCGCACGAGGCGCAGGTCATGCCCTCGATCCGGAGGTCGACGACAGCGGTCGCCGGTCCGCTGGAGATCTCGGTGTCGGTCATGTCCGGTCAGCTCATTCCGCGTCGTGGAGGGTGTACCCGGCCTCGTCCACGGCCGCGCGGACGAGCGCGGGGTCGACCGGGTCGGGAGCGACGACGACGAGGCGGCCCGACTCCAGGTCGACGTCGACCTCGATCACGCCGGGGATCTCCGAGACCTCCTCCTTGACGGAGGCGACGCAGTGTCCGCAGGTCATCCCGGAGACGGTGAAGGTCGCGGTGGTGGTCATGTGAGTTCTCCTCGGATTGTGGATAGTCGGCGGCGCGCAGGAGCGGACCGTGCGTGTGTGTCTCAGGACTTGACCAGACGAGCGATGGCCGCGTTGGCCTCGGCGAGCTTGGCCTGCGCCTCCGGGCCACCGTGCTCGATCGCGCCTGCGACGCAGTGGCCGAGGTGCTCCTCGAGCAGGTTGAGCGACAGCGACTGCAGCGCCCGGGTCATGGCGGAGACCTGCGTGAGGATGTCGATGCAGTACTTGTCCTCCTCGACCATCTTCTGCAGGCCGCGGGCCTGGCCCTCGATGCGGCGCAACCGCTTGAGGTGGTCGTCCTTGTTCGCGGTGTACCCGTGCTCGGCCATGGTCGATACGGTACCCCCCTAGGGTACCCACGGCAAGGCCTGAGGCGACCCGGCGTACGACAACCGGCTACCGGATTCCGGTTACCGGGACAGGCCGCTACCGGTCAGGTTTCAAGCCGTGGTCGATTCCCCAGGCGACCGCCTGGGCGCGTGTGTTGACGCCCATCTTCCGGTACGCGGCACGGATGTAGGTCTTGACCGTGTTCGGCGACAGGTAGCACCTGTCGCCGATCTCCTGATTCGACAGGCCCTGCACGATCAGCCCCACCATCTCGGCCTCACGGGCCGAGAGGCCGGCATCCTTGGCGGGCCAGACGTTGGCGCCTGTGGCGGTGTGCCCCGGCCCCACCATCGTCACGATGCTTCCCGCCGCGATCTCCTCGATCCCACGCACCAGGTCCGCCGCGGGGAGAGCCTTGGACAGGAAGCCGTTCGCCCCCAACGCCAGGCTGTCGTCGACCGCGGCCTGGTCCGAGGCGAAGGAGTAGACCGCGACCGCGCGGATCGACGGGTCCTCACGCAGCGCGGCAAGACGCGCGTGCTTGCCCACCGGTGCGGCGAAGGTGTCGTACAGGGCCACGTCCACCGCCATCGCGCCCTTGGACACCGAGTGCTTCTCCACGACCTCGATGCGATCGGAGTACTCCGAGAGGATCGCGTTCACCCCGGCGACGACGACGAGGTAGTCGTTGACCACAGTCACCCTGACCGGCATGGACAGACAATAGCAACGAACCCCCCGGACCACCCGATACCGCTATCCCACCCCTGAGGGTGTGGTCGGCCCGCTTGCGTACAGCGGATGATGGACCGTTCTTCCGCGAACGGACCACGGACCGTCGCCGAACCGAAAGTGGGATGATCATGTGGCTGAGGCAGCCTTCACTGCGCTAGAAGAACGATGGCACTGGGCCGATCACGGGAACTGCGTGGGCCACCAGGACCTGTTCTACAACGACGACCACGACCTCAAGGGCACGAGGCGCAAGAACGAGGAACGCGCCAAGCAACTGTGCTCGACGTGCCCGGTACTCGACCGGTGCCGCACCTACGCCATCGAGGAGCGAGAACTCTACGGCGTCTGGGGCGGCATGACCGAGATGGAACGACATACCTTGGCGGGCCGACTGCGCACCGGCTGACCTGCGTCTGGGCCATGACGGAGCCGCGGTGACCGACGGTCGCGTTGGCGCACAACGGGTTCCGGACGATGATCGCGCACCCCGTTCCCTCCCGCCGATTCCGGGGATACTCTTCTGCTACCCGAGGCCGGAGGAGAGTCGATGCCCGGTTTGTCACGTCGACAGTTCCTGAGCCGCGTCAGCGCACTGGCCGCGGTGTGGGGGATGGCACCGGCCGCGCTGGGCGGTCGACTCGCTGCGGCTCAGAATCTTCCCGAGGTGCCGCGGTCGACACTGTCGGGAACTATTCTCCGCAGAGAGGGCGCCGCCCGCTCCTACCGCACTCTGGCCGCGGGCCCCGGCGAGGCCTATCTGCCTCGGCTGGACATTCTGCGTGCGTCCGCGTCTCCGGCACGAGCGGGCACCCGCCGTTCGCTCCTTTACCTCGGCCACCTGTCCGACATGCACGTCATCGACGCTCAGTCCCCGTGCCGCATCGAGCCGATGATCGTCCAGGATCACGCCACGTGGGGATCGGCGTTCCATCCCCAGGATCCGCTCACCGTGCACGTGACCGCGGCGATGGTCAAGTCGTTCGCCGACAACTCGATCAGCCCCGTGACCGGGGCGCCACTCGGAGCGGCGATCGTCACCGGAGACAGCGCGGACATGCATTCTCACCTCGAACTGCGGTGGTACATCGACGTCCTCGACGGGGTACCGGTGACCCCGAACAGCGGGTCCCCGACCCTGTTCGAGGGCGTGCAGGCCTGGCAGGACGCCCAGTGGGCGTACCGACCGGAGGACCCCTCGGGCGGCGCGTTCGGCGACTACGGGTTTCCCCGGCTGCCGGACCTGTTGTCCCAGGCCATGTCACGCCCCGTCGAGTCGGTGGGCCTGCCGGTGCCGTGGTATTCCGTGTACGGCAATCACGACACGCTCCTGCTGGGCACCTTCGGTCTGTCCCCCCAGCTCCGTTCCCTCGCGGTCGGTTCGCAGAAGTCCCACACGCTGGGCGCCACCGCGTCGTCGGCGCTCAGTGGATACGCCGCGACCGCGAGTCCGTTGCAGCGGCTCGGTGACGCGTTGGGTGTCCGGTCGGGCACCAGACCGGGATTCCGTGGGGTCACCGCGGATCCGCGGCGGTACCTGTTCGAGCAACGCGAGTTCATGGCCGAGCACTTCGACACCACGGAGACACCCGGCCCCGTCGGGCACGGATTCACCCAGCACAACCTCGACTCCGGGGAGACGTGGTGGACCGCGGACCTGACGCCCCACGTGCGCGTGTTCGGCCTCGACACCTGTAACGCCGTCGCGGGTGCCGACGGGGCGGTGCCGGGCGACCAGTTCGAGTGGCTCAGGGGCCACCTGGATCGCGCGCAGTCAGAGCAGAAACTCGTCCTCATCCTGACCCACCACAACAGCATGACCCTGGAGAACCGGGCGCGGCGACCGGGGTCGACGGCCACCCTCCACGGCGCCGACGAGTTCGTCGACCTGCTGCTGGCATACCCGGTGGTGATCGGCTGGCTCAACGGGCACACCCACCAGAATCAGATCCTCGCCCACCGCGGACGCGACAGCGGCTTCTGGGAGATCACGACCGCCTCCTGCATCGACTTCCCCCAGCAACAGCAGACCGTCGAGATCGTCGACAACCGGGACGGGACGCTGTCCCTGTTCACGACCGTTCTCGATCACGCGTCGCCCGTCACCCCGGGCTCCTCGGGCGGCTACCTGGACCTCGCATCGCAGAGCAGGGAACTGGCCGCCAACGACTGGGCCGAGAACCCCCTGATGAGACGCGGCTCGGCTCTCGACCGCAACACCGAACTCCTGCTGCCCGCCCCGTTCGACCTGGACGCGATCACGGATGCCTCACTGGAGGAGCAGCGCCTGCGTGAGCGCGCTCGACTCGTCGCCTACGAGCAGCGAGCGCAGCGATGAGGCGCCGGATGAGACGTGCGACGGGGGGAGCGATCTTCGCACTCGCACTGGCCGGATGCTCGCAGATCGACGCGCTCGCGCCGGTGGGGGGAGCCGAGATCGCGGACCTTCGATACGCGACGAACGAGGTCCTGCTCGAGCAGGGGGTCGAGATCCTCGTCGCGCCGGTGTGCGAGGGCCACGGGGCAACGCTGAGATGCGTGGGGGAGACCGTCGGCAACGAGACCATCACGGCGACGCTGACCTCCCAGGACGGCACGACATTCGACCTCGAGGTCGGGGAGAACCTCCTCTACTCCGGCTCTGTCCAAGCGGTTCTCGACCGCAACGGCACGGTGGGTGCACGATGAGCGGTGGGCGCACGATGAGCCGCTGGCGCACGACGGCCGGCACCTGGCGGGGCTGGGCCCGGGGTGCGACTGTGACGCTCCCGGTCGTGATGGTCAATGCACTCGTCCAGGCCCTGCTGACGGTCGGCGATCCGACCCCCGAGGCCGGGTGGGGATTCGCTCTCCGCGTGACGGTCTCGGGTCTGGCGATGATCGTCGCACTCTGGCTGGTCGTCGGCGCGGCTGCTGCCGCGGTCCGCCCCGACGAGGGGTTCTCCGCGCCTCCGGTGCGGCTCCTGGCGGGTTCCGCGCTGGCGGTCCTGCTCGGAGTCCTCGCCGGAGTCCTCTCACCGATACTGCCGATCGTCATCGCGTCCGCGGCGCTGCCCGTGCTGTCGGCGCTGGCCGCGACGCCGAGGGGGGCCGCCCGTCGCACTATCGCGCACTCCCCCGGCCGCGCCGCCCTCGCCTTTCTCGGGACCGTGCTGGTGCTCCTCGTCAACTGGATCGTGGCGCTGGTGCTCGGATTCTTCGTCACCGGGCCGATTTCGGCCGCGCTCACGTGGGTGGTCTTCGGATTGAGCGCGACGCTTCTCGCCGCCTGGTGGGCCACGTTGCATCGCCGGGCCGCGGGCGCCTGATCGGGGGGCCCTCCCCCCTCCCGGCGGCGGCGCTCTACACTCCGTTCGTCAGTGATACTCGCCACACCAAGTCCGGGGGGACCGTGCTACTTCGTCGAACCGCGATGTGCGCTACCGCACTCGCCAGCGCTCTCGCGATGACCATCGGGGGTGGGGCCGTGGCCGCGCCCGTCGCCTCGGCCCAGGGCTCGTCCAACGATCCTGCTCCCGCGTTCTACCAGCCGCCGGCCCAGTTGCCCGCCGGCGCGGGCGCGCTCATCAAGACCGAGGCGTTCCCGCTCGCCGGTGCCCTCCCGCCGATTCCCGGGGCGGAGTTCGTCTCCGACGGTGCCGGGCCGATCTCGACCGACGCCCAGCGGATCATGTACACCTCCGTCGGGTCGAGAGACCAGCAGATCGCGGTGACCGGGACCTACCTCCAGCCCCGCGCCCCGTGGGCGGGCCCAGGACCGCGGCCGCTCGCGGTGCTCGCACCGGGGACCCAGGGGATGGCCGACCACTGCGCGCCGTCGAAGACCTTCCAGAATCTGGCCAACGTCCGCACGGACCCGCCCGGTGTCGGTTTCGGCTACGAGCTCATCCAGGCCTACGCGTTCCTGGCCCGCGGTTACGCGGTCGCGATGACCGACCTCGAGGGCCTGGGCACACCCGGCCTGCACTCGTACGTCAACCGCGAGGCCTCGGCCCGCGCGGTGCTGGACCTCGCCCGGACCGCCCCGCAGATCCCGGGTGCGGACATCGGCCCCTCGCCGCGCACCGTGTTCTCCGGTTACTCGCAGGGCGGCGGCGCGGTGGCGGCAGCGGCCGAACTGCACCCGCAGTACGCGCCCGAGGTGAACCTGGTGGGTACCGCGGCGGGCTCCCCGCCCGCAGACCTCCTGGCCACACTCGAGCAGGCCGACGGGTCGGCGATCGCCGGGGTGATCGGGTACGCGCTCAACGGTCTGGTCGACGCCTATCCGGAGATGGGTCCACTGCTGGACCGCTATCTCAACGACGAGGGTCGGGGGATGCTCGCCGCCACCTCGCAGCAGTGCATCGGCGAGACCGCCATCCAGTTTTTCCACCAGCACACCAACCGCTACACGACGTCCGGCCAGTCGGCCGGCGAGATCGCCAGGCAGGATCCGGCAATCATGAGCTACCTGGAGCGCGAGCGGATCGGTCGCGTGGTGCCCAGCACGCCGGTGCGGATCCTGTCCCCGGTGAACGACGACATCGTGCCCGGCCACCAATCGCTGCAGCTCGGCCGCGACTGGTGTGCGCAGGGGGCCGCGGTCGAGATGGTCATCGACCGCACCCCGCCGGTGGCCACCGGGCTGGTGATCAACCATGCGGTGCCGATGCTCACCGGCCTCGGCGGGACGGTACAGTACCTGGCCGACCGGATCGACGGGGTACCGGCGCCGGCCAACTGCGGGACGTACTGAGCGGCGACCCCGCGCCCCCGCTGCACCATCCTGCATCGCCAAGAGCGTTCCGAACACGTCCGCCGAGAGGCAGGTGTTCGGGACGCTCTTGGCGTTGAACCGCCGCGCGCCAGCGGAGGCGACGGACCGGTCCCGCAAGTAGATTGCGCAAGCAACTTGTACAATCGCTCGGATGACCGACCAGACCGACCCCGCGGCCAGCTCAGACCCGGCCGGTTCAGACCCGAGCAGCGCCGCGCCCACCGACCCGGCCGCGCCCGTCGACCCGACAGCCCTGGCCGCCGACCTGCGCGAGGCGCTGCGCCCGCTGTGGCGGCGTCTCGGCGAGCACCGGACGCTGTCGATGGGAAAGGTCGGGATCCTGGCCCGCCTCGACCGCCACGGCGCCCTCACCGCGACCGACCTCGCCGCGCACGAGCGGATCAGTCACCAGGCCGTGGCGGGCGCGGTCCGCGAACTCGAGGAGATGGGGTTGGTCTCCCGCCGCCCCGATCCCGCCGACGGCCGACGGGTCCTGATCTCCCTCACCGGGACCGGCCGCACACGCCTGGACGGGGAGCGCTCGGCCGGACAGGAGTGGCTGATCCACGCGGTCACCGACGAGCTCAGCGAGACCGAGCGCGCCACCCTGGCCGCAGCTGTGCCCCTGCTCGGCAGGCTGGACGCCGAGGGCACGAGGTGACCTCGACCGACCGCGCTCCCGCACCCCGCTGGTTCCTCCAGGCCCTGGTCTACGCCGGGCTCACCAGCGCGATCGTCAGTTCCCTGGGCATGCTGCTCGTGCCGTCGGTGGCAGGCGAGTTCGGCATCACCGTCAGCGCCGCGCAGTGGATGCTCACCGTGAATCTGCTGGTGGGCGCCGTGGCCACCCCGATCATGGGTCGCCTGGCGGACGGCCCTCACACCCGGCGGTTGCTCCTGGTGTCGCTGGCGGTGATCTTCACCGGATCGGTTATCGCCACCGTGGCCACGCATTTCACGATCTTCCTGATCGGCCGGGCACTGCAGGGCCTGCTCTACGGCACCGTCCCGGTCACCATCGCCCTGGCCCGCCGACACCTGAGCTACTCCGAATCCCAGCCGGCCATCTCCACCCTGTCGGTCACGGTCTCCGTGGGGATGGGTCTGGGCTACCCGCTCACCGGCCTGCTGGCCGCGGGGTTCGGCCACCGGTCCGCGTTCGCCTTCGCCGCGCTGTTCGTGGCCACCGCGGCGGCCGGGGTGTGGCGCTTCGTCCCCGCCGGGCCCGATCCACTCGCCCCGCGGACGCCCCTCGACCTGCCCGGAGCCGTTCTGCTGGGCGTCGGCCTGGCCACCCTGCTGCTGTGGATCTCCGAGGCCCAGGGCTGGGGCTGGACCTCACCGCGCGCCCTGGGGGCCCTCGCGGTGGCCGTGGCCGCCCTGACCGCGTGGGGCGGGCACAGTGTGCGGACACGGCACCCGCTGATCAACCTGCGGGTGGTGCGCCGTCCCGAGGTGCTACTGGCCAACGCGACCGCGATCGGGCTGGGCACCGCCCTGTACATCGGCCTGTCGATCGCGAGCCTGGTGGCCCAGGCCCCCACCGATACCGGCTTCGGCCTCGCTGTCCCGCTCATGTGGGCGGGCTTCATGATGGCGCCGCTGTCCGTCGGCAGCTTCCTGGCCAATCGCGTGGTCCGGTCGCTCTCCCGCCGAGTCGACATGGCGGCCTTCCTGCCGATCGGTGCGGCGGTGATGACGGCGGCGTCGCTGCTGCTGTGGTCAGCGCACGGCAACTTCCTCACGCTCGCCCTCGGGATGTTCTTGTTCGGCGCAGGGATCGGTTCGGGGTACGCCGCCATGCCCGCGCTGATCGCCAGGAGCGTGGCCGTGGACCAACTCGGCAGTGCCGTGAGCTTCAACCAGGTCCTGCGCACGGTCGGCGGCGCGGTGGGTGCCGCACTGTCCGCCGCCGTGCTCGCCGCGCACCCGTCCGAGTCGACCTACTCCACCGACGAGGGCATCACCATGGCGTTCGGCGTGGGCGTGCTGTGCTGCGCCGCGGTGATGGTGGCGTTGACGGGGCACGCCGTCGCGCGACGACGACGAGGTGGCGCATCCCCCGGCGCGCGGCGGTGACCGACGATAGCGTCGTGGGAATGCGCGTACTGAGCTGGGCCCCCGTCACCGTGGTCACGGCCGTCCACCTGATCGCGCTGCTGACCGGTTCCGACGCGGTGGCAGCGTGGTCGCAGGTGTTACTCATGCCCGCGCTGGCGGTGGTGCTGCTCGTGTCGCCGCCCGGCGACCGCGGTCCCGCCTGGCCCTGGGCACTGGCCGCCTTGGCTGCCAGCTGGGTCGGGGACTCGCTGCCCAAGGTGATGCCGGAGGACGCGCAGTTCCTGGCGATGATCGGCGGGTTCGCCGTGGCCCAGGTGCTGTGGATCGTCGCGTTCACCCGCGTGGACCGGGGCCGGTCGCCGTTCGCGTGGACGCTGCTGCTCGTCGTGGTGGCGGCAGCGCTGCTGGCGGTGACGGTTCCGGAGGCCGGGATGCTCGCCCCGGCAGTGGTGGTATACGGGCTGCTGCTGCTCGCCGTGGCGTGGCTGGCGTCGAGCCACGGCTGGGTCGGCGCGCTCGGCGGCGCCCTGTTCGTCCTGTCCGACGGCCTCATCGCGCTGGGCGCCTTCCGGCCGGACCTCGTCGACTGGGCGGGCCGCGACCTCGTGGTGATGGCCACCTATGTGGGCGCCCAGGCGCTGTTCGTGGCGGTCATCCTGCTCACGCGATCACCCGAACTCACCTGGGGCCGGGCACCCCGCCGCGGCACACGTGTCCGCTCACCTCGCGGCCGGCATCCGCGCTAGCGCCCGCGCGGTCTGCCTGCCCCCGCTCGGGGCCATGCACTCCGGCCCGCGCAGTGGTGCACGCGGGCGTTCATCGACAGGGGCGGGCGGGCAGGCGCGGGAGCGGATGCCGAGGAAGTAGCGAGCGGTCGGGCAGACGCGGGAGCGGATGCAGGGGCAGCGCCGGGATGACGCCTCACCAGGTGAGACGCTCCAGTCGGGCGTCCGCCAGGACCTCCTCGCGGTCCTAGGGCAGGAGGAATCCCTCGGCGATGAGCCGGTCCGTGGCCGCGCGATAGGCCGCCAGGTACTGCTCACGACCCGACTGCCCTCCCCTTGCCTGCGCTCCCCTTGCCTGCGCTCCCCCTGCCTGCCCGCCGCCCGGCCACCGCTCCCGCAGCACCTGCTCGGGGAGCTCCACGGTCCGCCCAAGGAGCATGCACAGCGGCTGCGCCTCGGGATGCGGCACACCGGTGAGCTGCTCGACCGGGGCCTCCACGACGGGGGTCCGCACGCCACCCCGGCCATTGCCCATCTCGTCGGTGACGACTTCGTCGTCACCGATCTCCACCGGCGGCGCGGCCGGCGGGCGCGCACCACCGGCGACCCAGGACACCAGGTGCCTCAGGGCGGCGCGGAGGACGAACACCTGCTGCCCGCTGTTGACCGGGCCGTGGCAGTCGACGAACTGCGCGAACTCACCCAGCTGGTAGAGGTCCGCGTGCGCCTGGCCGGCGATCTCCCAGGTCACCACGAACTCCGAATCGGGCTGGCGGGCGGGCAGGGAGGCGATCCGGCCGATCAGGTCGCCCTCCGCCTGCACCACCATCACCGGCGCACCGACGTCCTCGCGGAGCGACGCCGGGCCGCGACTCAGGGCGGCGACGATGTCGCTCCCGCGGCCCCGGTCGTCGAAAGGCAGGTACCCGGCTCCGCGACTGTGGAGCAGGAACGCGTCGAACACCCCGACCCGTGGGTGGACGCCGTTGACGTAGGAGGTCAGCGCGAACGCCGACTGCGACTCGCCCACCGCGATCACCGACCGCGCGCGAAGGCCCGCGAGCGGCCCGACCCCGTCCGGCTCGCGCACGTAGCGTCCCACCTGCGTGACGATGTCGTAGGCGTACGCGTCGCCGGGGTGGTGCAGGTCCCCGTAGCGTTCGGGCCGCTGGGACCGGAGCCCCGTGGTCTGGCCACCGAGGCCCACCGCCGCGTCCCCGCCCTCGACCGCGATGAACTGGGCCGACACCCCGACCCAGGCGTGACCCGCCCGGAGGATCTCGTCCGCGAGGTAGGTGTAGTCCGGCGCGGCGTCCTGCCCACCACTGACGTTGAGCCACTCCACCAGGACCACGCCGCTGAACGCCTCCGGCTCCGGCCGCCGCACCAGGACGCGGGTCGCGAAGGGCGCGGACTCCGCCTCGGTGAGCTCAAAGCGCCCGTCGCCCGGTGTCGCCACAGGATCGTAGGAGACGGCCTCTCCGCTGCACGCCCACTCCGACTCGGTGAACCCGGCCGCCGCCAGGTCCGGGGCCGCACGGCCCGACATCGGCGGGACGGGCCTGCCCCCCGTCAACTCTACGAATGTGGCTCGCCGGGATCGGTGCATGGACCGATTGTGCCCGTTGGCGTCGCCCGGGCGACCCCCTTTCGGGCCGGGGAAGCCCGGTACCCGACGGACCCGAGCTCTTCCGCGGCTTCTGCACCCGTGTGCCCGAGACGGCCGGCGGGATGTCAGGGCGCCCCGTCGGCTACGGCGCCGGGGGCCGCGACCGTCGCCGCGACCGTCGTCGCTGACCCCGCGGTCGCCGTCGAGGTATCGGCGGCAGCCCCCGTCGCCCTAATCAGAGGGTCATCCCGGGCGGCAGCGAACCGACCGGGGTCGCGTCCCCCGCGCCGGCGAACGGGTTCCAGACGTAGACCGTGGATTCGTAGACGGACGCCGCAGTCGGTTGACCCGCCACCGGCTCCTGCTGCACGCGCAACTCCACGTGGAAGTCGCTGTGCTGACCGAGCAGGACGCGCGGCGTGGTGCCGGGCTGCGTCGCGACCTGCTCGCCTCGGTGGAAGAGCACGACACGGGTGGGCGACGAGGCCGTCCCGCCCGCGGTCTCCAGGAACAGGTAGCCGAGTTCACCGCACAGGTTTCCGCTCTGCCCGACCGTCCACCCGACACCGTCGAACGGCCCGGGGGTCTGAGAGGCGATCCGCTGCACGTCCACCGAACACCCGGCGGGCGGCGGCATGAGGGAGTCGGTGTTGACCGCGGAGGCAGCGGGCGCCCAGGACGCGAGCAGGCCGGCGGTCAGGGCCGCGGCGGTGAGTGTTCTGACGGTTCCGGGCATCGGGATCGCCTCTCCGATCGAGCCCACCGAGTGGTGACTTGGATCACACTATAGGACCACCGTGAGTTGTGGCCGGGCGCTCCCCGACCCCTCGGTACGGTGGGACCACCCGGCGGCGCACCCCTCACGCCGCCCGATGAGGAGAGCGCCGTGACCGGTCAGAACACCCCTGGACACCCTCTGGACCGGGCCGTCGCTCTCGAACGCGGCGGTGAGAACCTGGTCCGGGGCCGGACCGTCGACGAGTGGGCCAACATGGTCGGGCCGTTCGGCGGGACGACCGCGGCGACGATGCTGCAGGCGATCCTGCAGCACCCGGAGCGGCACGGTGACCCGCTGGCTCTGACGCTGAACTACGCGGGCCCGGTCGCCGAGGGGGAGTTCGAGATCGACGTGCTGCCGACCCGCACCAACCGCTCCAACCAGCACTGATGGCTCGAGATGCGCCAGGGCGATCACGTGGTCACCACCGCCACGGCGATCACCGCGCTGCGCCGCGAGACGTGGTCGGAGACCGAGGTCGGCCCACCCGAGGTCCCGGCACCCGAGGGCATTCCCTCTGCCGCGGCGGACCGCGGGGTCAGGTGGGTGGACAACTACGACATGCGGTTCGTGACGGGGGCGTGGCAGTCGGTCGAGGACGGGGAGACGAGCCCGGATTCGACGACGACGATGTGGATCCGCGACTCCCCACTCCGCCCTCTCGACCACGTCGCGCTCACCGCGATGTGTGATTCGTTCTTCCCCAGGTCGTTCCTCCGACTCGGCCGGCCGATCCCCGCGGGGACGGTCACCCTGACGATCCACTACCTGGCCACCACGGACGAGATCGCGGCCCAGGGCACGGACTTCATCCTGGGCAGCGTCCACGCCCACCGGTTCCACGGCAACTACCACGATGAATCGGCGAGACTGTGGAGCCGCGAAGGCACCCTGCTCGCCACCAGCCACCAACTCATGTACTTCAAGTCCTGAACACCACGGACCGGAGGAGGGCCCAGCTCATGTCGACCAGCCGACACCACACGACCCACGAGGTCCTCAACCAGGCGCCGCCGCGCGTGGACGTGGACGAGTTCGCCCTCAACACCGCCCTCCGCGAGGCCGTGGAGGTCTTCGCCCCCGGTGCGGGCACCGATCTCTTCCACGAGATCGGCCGACACGTGGGAACCGAGCAGTACCAGCACGACGCGGAGCTGGCCAACACCCTGCCTCCGGTGCAGCACGCCCACGACCGGTGGGGCAACCGGGTGGACGAGATCGAGTTCCACCCCTCGTACCACCGGATCATGGAGTACTCGGTGTCCCGAGGGCTCCACACCTCGGCGTGGGCCGACCCCGGACCGGGCGCGAACGTCGAGCGGGCGGCGGGGTTCATGCTGGTCTCGCAGATCGAGGCCGGCCACGGGTGCCCGCTGTCCATGACTCACGCCGTGGTGCCGTCCCTCCGGCTCAACCCCGGGCTGGCCGCGGAATGGGAACCGGCGCTCCTGTCCACCGTCTACGACCCCGAGCTGCGGGATCCGGCAACCAAGTCGGGGGTCCTGTTCGGCATGGCGATGACCGAGAAGCAGGGCGGCTCGGACGTCCGGGCCAACACCACCACGGCCACCCCTATGGGCGACGGCCTCCACATGCTGCGCGGCCACAAGTGGTTCTGCTCGGCCCCGCAGTCGGACGCCTTCCTGGTGCTGGCGCAGGCTCCGGAGGGCCTGAGCTGCTTCCTCGTCCCCCGCGTCCTCCCGGGCGGCGAGCGCAACCCCTTCCTGGTCCAGCGCCTCAAGGACAAGCTCGGCAACAAGTCCAACGCCTCGTCCGAGGTGGAGTTCGACGGCACGCTGGGCTGGATGGTCGGCGAACCCGGCCGCGGGGTGCGCACGATCATCGAGATGGTCGGGCGCACCCGCCTGGACTGCGTTCTGGGGTCGACCGCGGGCATGCGTCAGGGCGTGGCCGAGGCCGCATGGCACGCCCGACACCGGGCCGCGTTCGGCGCGACCCTGGTGGACCAGCCGGCCATGGCCGCCGTCCTGGCGGACCTCCAGCTCGAGGCGGAGGCCGCCACCTGGACGGCGACCCGCCTGGCCGCGGCGTATGACGACGACGAATCCGCCGCGTACCGGCGGCTGGCCACCGCGGTCGCCAAGTACTGGACGTGCAAGCGCGGACCCCACCACGCCTACGAATCGCTGGAATGCCTGGGCGGCAACGGCTACACCGAGGCGTTCCCGCTGGCCCGCCGCTACCGCGAGCAGCCGGTGCTGGCGGTGTGGGAGGGCTCGGGCAACGTCATCGCGCTCGATGTCCTGCGCGCGATGGCCCGCGAGCCGGAGTCGGTGGCCGCCTTCGATGCCGAGTTGGCCGCCCAGACCGGGCACCACGAGTTGTTCGACCGGCACATCGAGCGTGTCCGCGGGCTGATCGGGCGGGCGGCGTCCGATCCCGCCGCGGCGCCCGCGATCGCACGGCGACTCGTCGAGGCCATGGCCCTGGGCCAGCAGGGCGCAGTCCTGCTCGCCCACGCCCCGGCACCGGTCGCCGAGGCGTTCTGCCTGGCCAGGCTCGGCGATGATCGCTCGGCCGAGTACGGCGCGCTTCCCGACGGGGTGGATGTGGCGGCACTGGTCGCCCGCGCCTGATCACGGGACCGGGCACCACCGCGCGGCACCCGGAAGCCGCGCGGCGCCCGTTGCCCGGCACCAGTCCCCCGCTCCCTGGTAGCCGCGCCGATCTCGCTGTCCGGCACCGCCGTTCGGAGAAACGACACCGCCAGTTTCGCTATTCAGCTGACAACTGTGTGAAGGTGGTCACAGACTGGAGGGACCCGACAAAGAGGTGCAGTATGTCAATCGATGGCGATCCGCGCGATCCGGTCTACCGGCCGGGCCCGGCCCCCCTCCGCTCCCACCTGCCGATCCTGGGCAGGACGCTCGAGTACGTCGAGAACCCACTGGCGACCATGGCCCGTCGGTACCGCGACCACGGGCCGGTCTCGGAACTGAACTTCCTCGGGTCCACGTGGACCGCGCTCATCGGCCCCGACGCGTGCCAGATCGCCCTGCAGAACGCCGACAAGGCGTTCGCCAACGGGCCCGGGTGGGGCTATCTCGTGGGCCCGTTCTTCGACCGCGGGTTGATGCTGCTGGATTTCGCCGAGCACCACCACTATCGCCACCTGATGCAGGAGGCGTTCACCCGCCCCCGACTCGAGGGGTACGCCCGGACCCTGGCCCCACTGGTCGAGCGGGGGATCTCGAGCTGGACACCCGGCCGGGCGTTCGAGATCTACCCCGCCCTCAAGTCGCACACCCTCGACCTTGCCACCGAGGTGTTCATGGGCGGGACCGAGTACGCCGAGCCCGGGGAGATCGAGCGCGTCAACACCGCCTTCGTCGACTGCGTGCAGGCCGCCAACGGGTACATTCGCTCGACCGCGCCAGTGCCGTTCACCAAGTGGGGTCGCGCGACCCGTGGCCGGCGCCTGCTGGAGGAGTTCCTCCGGCGGCACCTGCCCGCCCGTCGCGCCAACCCCGGCGAGGACCTGTTCTCGGCCCTGTGTCAGGTGGCCGACGCCTCCGGCGGGATCGACGACGACGACATCATCAACCAGATGATCTTCCTTCTGATGGCCGCGCACGACACTACGACCAGCACGGTCACCTCGATGGTCTACGAACTCGGTCGGGACCGTGAATGGCAGGAGCGCTGCCGGCGGCAGTGTCTGGAACTGGGCTCATCCCCGACGCTCGCCGAGATCGAGGGGCTGTCCGACCTGGACCTGGTGATGAAGGAGACGCTGCGGTTGCACCCGCCGGTCCCGGTGCTGGCCCGGCGGGCCGTCAAGGACACCGAGGTTCTCGGTGTGCGGATCCCGGAGGGCCGGCTCGTCTCGGTGATGCCGCTCCTGTCGCACCACATGCCCGAGTACTGGACGGACCCGGAGCTCTTCGATCCCGAGCGGTTCGGAGAGGGCCGGCGCGAGGACAAGTCCCACCGCTACGCCTGGGAGCCGTTCGGCGGCGGGGTGCACAAGTGCCTCGGCATGATCTTCGCCAACCTGGAGTCCAAGCTCGTCCTCAGCGCGCTGCTCCGGCACTTCGAGTGGTCGGTACCGCTGGAGTACGTCCCGCCCATGAAGAACGACTCGCTGCCCTTCCCCGGTGACGGGCTGCCGGTGTCCCTGCGGCCCCTCGCGACGGCCCGCGCCGGCTGAGCCGACCCAGCCGACTGGCCTCCCGCCCGCGCCTGCCGCCCGCCACTCAGCCGACGAGAAGAGCGTTCCGCGCACCTGATCTCGGGCGATGTGCGCGGAACGCTCTTGACGACGGGGGGCGGCCCGCGTTGGTGGGGCGGCCCGCCCGGGGCTACTGCTCCAGGGCGTTGACCACGGTGAGCTCGCCGTCGGAGTGCGAGACGCGGATGCGCTTCTTGTCGAGTTTGCCGACGGAGGTCTTGGGGATCTCGTCGACGAACGCGAACTTCTCCGGCACCTGCCACTTGGCCATCCGGCTCTCGAGGTGCGAGCGCAGATCCTCGACGTCGGGGTCGGCCACCCCCTCCTTGACCACGATAGTGGCCAGCGGACGCTCGTCCCACTTGGGGTCGGGGATACCGATCACGGCCGCCTCGGCCACGGCCGGGTGCTCGAGGAGGTAGTTCTCCACCTCGACGGAGGAGATCCACTCACCGCCGGACTTGATGATGTCCTTGGCTCGGTCCGTGAGCTGAAGGAACGCCTCGGGACGGACGTAACCGACGTCGCCGGTGCGGAGCCAGCCGTCGTCGAAGGAGTCCGAGCTGTCGACCTTGTAGTAGCTGCCCGTGATCCAAGGTCCACGCACCTGGAGTTCACCGACGGACTCGCCGTCCCAGGGCAGTTCCTGGCCGGCGTCATCGACGATCCGTGCCTTGACCCCCGCGATGAACCGGCCCTGCGTGGTGCGCAGTTCGAACTGCTTGTCCTCCGGCAGGTCCGCCTTCGGCCGCGACAGGGTGCCGATGGGCGAGGTCTCCGTCATGCCCCACGCGTGGATGATGTCGATCCCGTAGTTCTCCTTGAACTTGCGGATCAGAGCGGGCGGGCAGGAGCTGCCGCCCACCACCACGGCACGGAAGCTCGACATGTCGATGGGGTGATCGACCGAGTAGGCGTCGACGGCCTGCCAGATCGTGGGGACGGCGGCGGCCAGAGTCGGCCGCTCGGAGGCGATCATCGCGGCCAGCGGCTCCGGCTGGAGGAAGCGCTCGGGCATGAGCAGCGACGCGCCCACCAGGAACGCCGCGTACGGCAGGCCCCATGACATCGCGTGGAACATGGGGACGATCGCCAGCACGTTGTCGTCGAGCGAGATGTCCATCCCGTCGGACATGCACACCTGCATCGAGTGCAGGTAGATCGACCGGTGCGAGTAGACGACCCCCTTCGGGTCACCCGTGGTGCCCGAGGTGTAACACATCGCGGCGCCGGAGTTCTCGTCGACCTCGGGCCACTCGAACTCGGTGGGCTGGGCCGCCAGGAGCGCCTCGTAGTCGTGCACCTGCACGCCCTCGGGTGCCTCGAGGTTCGCCGCGCCGCCACCGGTGACGATCACGTGCTCGACCGTCGAGAACCGCGGCAGCAGGGGCTGCAGGAGCGGGATCAGGCTGGGGTCGACGATCACGACCTTGTCCTCGGCGTGGTTGGCCACGAACTCGAGCTGATCCGGGAACAGCCGGATGTTCAGGGGGTGGAGCACCGCGCCCATCGAGGGGATGGCCAGGTACGCCTCCATGTGCTCGGAGTTGTTCCACTGGAAGGTCGCGACACGCTGGTCGGCGTCGATCCCCAGTGATCGCAGGGCGTGGGCCAGCTGCGCGGCGCGCCGGCCCAGCTCCCCGAACGAGATCTTGCGGGGGCCCTGATCGGTCCAGGTGGTGATGACCGCGTCCGAGTGGACGGTCGCGCCGAACGTCAGGATGGTGCTGATGTTCAGCTGTTCCGGCTGCATGGTGCTGCGCATGCGAGGGGCTCCTGTTCAGGGGTGTCGGGTATCAGGGGTGTCAGGGGTCACTTCTGGACGCGACCCTACCTGTCGTCCAGCGCGTCGAAGACCTCCTGGACCGTCTTCATGGCCGAGAGGGCCGCCGGCGCGCCGCAGTATCCCGAGGCGTGGATGACGGCCTCGGTGATCTCTTCGCGGGTGAGGCCGTTGGTCAACCCTCCGCGCACGTGGCCGGCCAACTCGGCGTTCGCCCGCAATGCCACGAGCATGCCGATGTTCAACAGGCTCCGGTCCCGCCGTCCCAGTCCCGGACGGGACCAGATGTTGCCCCACACGTTCTCGGTGACCACGTGCTGGATGGCCTCGGACGCGGTGCCCTCGGCCCGGTCCATCGCGCGGTCCACGAAGTCGTCGCTCATCACCTCACGTCGGGTCGCGAAGCCCCGGGCCCGCAGATCCTCGGCCGTAGGCCCCTCGCCTGAACCTGTCGTCGTCATCTGGTGGTCCTTCCCGTCGGTGCGTGGTTGCCGCTGTGTGATTGCCGCTGTGTGACACCCGGCGTGCCCGGGCGCGGTCACAGCCCATCCTGCCGTCGCCCCGGTGGTCCGCTACCCTCGGAGGGTCCGGCTCCCTGCCGGACACCCGTGGTACCCGGCGGAAGTCGGTGTGAGTCCGACGCTGTCCGCGCAACTGTGATCCCGCTCCGGGCGGGCGAGCCAGGTCGGCCGGGGCCGCGACACCGTACGAACTGACCTCGCACGAAGGGCGGTTGCGTGCCGTGGCGTCCGCGCCGCAGCCGAGCTGCACTCGTCCGGGCGACCACCGGAGGATGCCATGACCGAGTCCCGAGCCCGGGCCCTGCCCGGATCCCGCTCCCTGTTCGCCGCCGTCCTCACCGTCGTAGCCCTGGTCGCCTCGGCGTGTTCCGGGGCCGACGACAACGACGCCGGCCCCACCACCACAGGCCCCGGCGGCGGCGAGCCCGACGCGATCGTCTCGCTCAGCCCCACCACCACCGAGATGCTGTACGCCGTGGGGGCCGGCGACCGGGTGGTCGCGGTGGACGAACGCTCGGACTTCCCGGCCGACGCCCCGGTCACCGACCTGTCGGGATACACCCCGAACCTCGAGGCGATCCTCGGGTACCAACCGGATCTCGTCGTGGCCACGGATGACATCGGCGACATCGTGGCCGGGCTCGAGCGGTCCGGCGTCGAGGTCCTGCTACTCCCCGCCGCTCGGACCCTGGACGACACCTTCACCCAGATCGAGCAGGTCGGCGCGGCCACCGGAACCGTCGGCGAGGCCGCCGAGCTGGTCTCCCGGATGCGCGGCGAGATCGACGAGATCGTGGCCTCGCTCCCCGAACGCGAGACCCCGCTGACCTACTTCCACGAGCTCGACGACACCTACTACACCGTCACCGACGACACCTACATCGGCGAGGTGTACTCCCTGCTCGGGCTGACCTCGATCGCGACCGGTGACGACGCCTACCCGCAGCTGTCCGAGGAGCTGATCCTGGAAGCGGACCCGGACCTGGTGATGCTCGCCGACGGCCAGTGCTGCGGGATCACGCCGGAGGTCGTGGCCGAGCGGCCCGGGTGGAGCGAGCTCGGCGCGGTCAGGCAGGGCCGCGTCTTCGTGCTCGACGAGGACCTGGCCAGCCGGTGGGGGCCGCGCGTGGTGGACTTCATGCGCGAGGTGGCCGGCATCGTCGCGACCGTCCCCGAGAGGGAACCCGCCTCGTGACCCGTGGGTCGCCCCGCCCCGCCCTGGTGCTGGGCGGGGCGACACTGTTGTTACTCCTGGCGCTGCTGGCGGGCACGCTCGTCGGGCCCGCCGGGTTGACCCCGCGCGGGGTGTTGCTCGAGCTGGTCGGCCAGCTGCCGTTCGTGCACGTCGACTCGGGGCTGACGCCCCGCCAACAGGTGATCCTGTGGGAGATCCGGATCCCGCGGGTCGCGCTCGGGGGGATCGTCGGCGCGATGCTGGCGATCGCCGGCGCCACCTATCAGGGCGTGTTCCGCAACCCGCTCGCCGACCCCTATCTCCTGGGAGTGTCCAGCGGCGCCGGGCTGGGCGCCACACTGGCGATCGTCCTGGGCGGGGCCGTGGGATCGGCGATGGTGCCACCGGCGGCGTTCGTCGGCGGCATGATCGCGGTGATGGCCACCTACGCCCTGGGCCGCAGTGTCGGCGGCGGGCGGACCGAGGTCGTGATCATCCTCGCCGGGGTCGCGGTCGCCGCGTTCGCCAGCGCCGTCCAGACCTTCTTCATGCAGCGCAACGACGAGACCCTGCGGCAGGTGTACTCGTGGATGCTCGGTCGGCTCACGACCAGCGGATGGGCCGAGGTGCGGACCGTCCTGCCGTACGTCGTCATCTCGGTCGCGGTGATCGCCCTTCACCGGCGCACCCTCGACGTGATGTCCGTGGGCGACGTCGAGGCCTCCACCCTCGGCATCGCCCCGGCCCGGGTGAGGCTGGCGCTGATCAGCGTCGCCACCCTGGGTACGGCGGCGGTGGTGTCGGTGAGCGGCCTCATCGGATTCGTGGGCATCGTGATCCCCCACGCCGTCCGCATGGTGATCGGCCCCGGCCACCGGTTGCTCCTCCCGCTGTCGCTGCTGGTGGGGGCCGCCTTCCTGGTCCTCGCCGACCTCGTCGCGCGCACCGCGATGAGCCCGGGCGAGCTGCCGATCGGGGTGGTGACCGCCGCGATCGGCGCGCCGTTCTTCCTGTTCGTCCTGCGCCGCAGTCGGGGGGTCATATGACCTCCACCCGGGATGCGACGACGGCGTTGTCCTGTCGCGGCCTCCACGTGGCCCGGGACGGTGTGCCGGTTCTGCACGGGATCGACCTCGCCGTGCCGACCGGGTCGTGGGTCTCCCTGGTCGGGCCGAACGGGTCGGGCAAGACCACGTTGCTCTACGCGCTGGCGGGGCTCATCCCGTCCCGGGGCGAGGCTCAGGTCATGGGTCTGGCGACGCGACGAGCCGGTCGCCGGCCGGTCGCCCGGATGGTGGCGCTGATGCCGCAGCGCCCGGTGGTCCCGGAGGGCGTGAGCGCCCGAGAGCTGATCCGGCTGGGCCGCACTCCCCACATCCCCCGGTTCGGGACCGAGACGCCCCACGACCACGCCATCGTGGAGAGCGTGATCGACCGACTGGCCCTCCACGACCTGGCCCCGCGCATCGCCACCACGCTGTCCGGGGGCGAACTGCAGCGGGTGGTCCTGGCCCGGGCCCTGGCACAGGAGCCCCGCGTGTTGTTGCTGGACGAGCCGACGAGTGCACTGGACATCGGGCACCAGCAGCAGGTCCTGGACCTGGTCGACTCGATGCGCCGCGAGAGCGGGCTCACCGTGGTGGCGGCCATGCACGACCTCACCTCCGCCGCGCACTACGGCGAACGCGTGGTCATGGTGGACCGTGGCCGCCTGGTCGCCGATGGCACCGGCGAGGAGGTTCTCACCGTCGAGCGACTGGCCGAGGTGTACGACGCCCGGGTCGAGGTCCTCGACCGCCCCGACGGCCGCGCCGTGCTGCCGCTCCGCGAGCCGGGGGCCTGATGGAGATCGTGCTGCTGGGCACGGGCGCGGCCGACGGGTGGCCCAACCCGTTCTGCCGCTGCGACTCCTGTTCCGACGCCCTCCGCCGCGGGGACGTGCGCGGGCAGACGGCGGCGTTGGTCGACGACGAGGTGCTGATCGACTGCGGCCCCGAGGTGCCGGGGGCCGCGTGCCGTCACGCCCGGACCCTCGCGGGGGTCCGACACCTGCTCCTCACCCACGCCCATTCCGACCACCTCGGACCCCAGTTCCTGCTCTCCCGGTCCTGGGTCTCCGGGGCCTGCGACCTCGAGGTGATCGGCCCCGCCGGCGCGCTCGAGGCGTGTCGGCCCTGGGTCGGTGCCGGAGACCCGGTCCGGTTCCTCCCGGTGGTGGCCGGGGACCGGATCTCTGTCGGCGGGTACGACGTGCGGGTCCTGCCCGCGGGCCACCGGGTCTTCGACGACGGTGACGCGGTGCTCTACGACGTGACCGGCCCCGACGGCCGCCGCGTCCTGTGGGCCACCGACACCGGCCCGTGGCCCGCCGGATGGTTCGCGGCGGTCCGGGACGCGGCATACGACGCGGTGTTCCTCGAGGAGACGCTGGGCGACCGGGAGGAGATCTCGGACGCCCACCTCGGGCTGGGGAGGTTCGGCGAGATGGTCGGGACGCTGCGGTCCGTCGGGGCGATCACGGACCGGACCGAGGTCGTGGCCGTGCACCTCGGTCACCACAACCCGCCGTTCGACCGGCTGGTCCCGCGGCTGCGCGAGCACGGAGCCCGGCCGGGAGTGGACGGCGAGGTGGTGAACTGTGGGCCGCCCCGACACGCCCGTGCCCGGCAGACGAGCTAGTCGGATCCCGCCTGACCCGGGGTCGTCCGGAACTCGTGACCGGCTCCCTTCTCGAACAGGTCGAAGGCCTCGTCCATCACCGCATCCCGCTCGTCTCCCTCACCGCCCGGCTCGCCCTCGGGCGGCTGGTGCCGGAGAACCGACGCGCCGGCCGCGAGGCCCAGGTCGACGATCACGCGGACCCGGAACGGGCTCAGATGCGGGGCCCGGCGTTCCACGGCCGCGTACAGAGGATCGAGCACGTTGGCAGCGCAGTCCCGCTCCCCGGTGCGGAGCAGCAGCATGACCTGCTCACCGACCACGAGCAGGTTCTCCGCCGCGACGATGTCGTCCTGTGATCGCCCGTGGGACTCCCGGAATATCGACCGCAGGACGTCGAGCGGGGACATCCCCGCCGGCGCCCCGTCCACACGACGGACCCACTCGGAGACCTGTTCGCGCAGGAAGTGCAGGAACGCGTCCTCGCGGTGCGCGAAGTAGTTGTGGAACGTGCGGGTGGAGACACCGGCGCGCTCGGCGATCGCGGACACCGTCGCCCCGTCCAGCCCCTCGGCGACCAGGAGTTCGACCGCGGCCACCGAGAGGCGGGTGAGGGTGTCCGCCTTCTTCCGCGCCCGCAGGTCAGCCATCGGACCGCGTCCCGGAATCACCGCCGTCTGCGTCACCGGGAAGCTCGTGCCTGCCCGGCCCCGGGCTCTGATCGACGACGGTCTCGGCGGAGTGCCGTCCGGACCCCTGTTCGGCCTCCAACGCCGATCCCTCCACGTCGACGGCGGGCAGGATCCTGTCCAGCCACCGCGGCAATCCCCAGGCCCGCTCGCCGAGGAGGAACATCACCGCCGGGATGATCGTCATGCGCACCACGAAGGCGTCGAACAGGACGGCGATCGCCAGCGCGAAGCCCATCACCTTGATGAACTGCTCGTCGATCGTCATGAAGGCGGCGAAGACGCTGATCATGATCAGGGCGGCGGCGGTGACGACGCGGGCTCCGTGCTTGAAGCCGTTGGATACCGCGTTGTGCGCGGTCTTGCCGTGCACCCACCCCTCGCGCATGCGGGTGACGAGGAAGACCTGGTAGTCCATCGCGAGGCCGAACACTATGCCGATGAGCATGATCGGCAGGAAGCTGATGACCGGTTGCGGGTCGGAGATGATCCCGAGCCAGCCCTCCTGCCAGATCGCCACGGTGATGCCGAAGGTCGCCGCGACCGAGAGACTGAAGCCCAGCGCCGCGATCAGCGGTACCCAGATCGACCGGAACACCAGCATGAGCAGGATGAACGCGAGTGCCAGCACGATGGCGATGTACGGGATCAGGACCTCGGTGAGTCGTTCGGAGATGTCCTCGTAGATCGGGCTGACGCCGGTGACGGAGTAGGTCCCCCCGGTCTGCTGCTCGAAATCCGCGGCCCCGGCCCGGATCTCCGCGAGGGCGTCCGCGGCCCGCTCGTCGGTGGCCCCGTACTCGGGTGTGATGAGGACCTGTGCTGCGTCACCCGCCTCGTTGGTCTCGATGATCTGGGCGTTCCGGACACCGTCGAGTGCCTGGATGTCCGCCGCCGCGGTGGCCCACGCCGCCGGACGCTCCTCCTCGGGCACCTGCAGGGTGTCCACGAGGGCGATCATGGGCGCGTTGCGACCGGGGCCGAACGCCTCGTCCGTCATGTCGTAGGCCGTGCGGTTCGGGGTACCGGGGGCCATAGTCCCGTCGGACGGCATGGCCAACCGCAGTTGCGTGGCGGGCAGCGCCAGCAGGATGAGCAGCAGGATCCCGGCGGTCGCGAAGAGGACGGGACGGGCGCGGATCCGGCGGACCCAGGTCAGTCCCATCGTCGGGTTCTCGTCCTCCGGGTCGGGCGCCCTGACGCCCTTGACCCGGGCCGCGAAGAGCCGGATCCCGACGGCGCCGAGGATGGCGGGCAGCAGCGTGATGGCGACCAGCACGGCGATGGCGACGGTCGCGGCGGCGGACAGCGCCATCGCGGTGAGGAACGGGATGTTGATGATGGACAGGGCCGAGAGGGCGACCAGGACGGTGAGCCCGGCGAAGACCACCGCGGAGCCGGCCTTGCCGACCGCCAGCCCGGCCAGGTGCGCGCGGGTGGACGCGTTGATGCTCTTGAGTTTCTCGGCGAGTTCCGCGGGCTCGAGATCGTTGCCGCCGATGTGTTTGACCAGCTCGGTGCGGAAGCGGGAGACGATGAACAGCGCGTAGTCGATGCCCACCGCGAGGCCGATCATGGACGCCAGCGTCGGCGTCATGGTGTTGATCGTGTCCGTGAAGGCCGTGGCGGCGAAGATGCCCGCGATGCCGATCCCCACGCCGATGACCCCGGTGAGTAGCGGCATCCCGGCGGCGATCATCGAACCGAACGTGATGAGCAGGATCACCGCGGCCACGGCGATGCCGATGAGCTCGCCGATGGCGCTGATCTCCGAGAGCTGGAAGGCGTTGCCGGAGTAGGCGATGGTCAGGTCACCCTCGTGCGCCGCGACCACGTCGGCGAAGGCCTCGCGGTCCTCCGCGGTGATGTCCATGGTGGTGTCCGCGTCGAACAGGATCTGGACGGTGCCGGTCGTCTCGTCGGCGCTCAGTGGACTCACGGCCGCGATGTCGGCGTCGATCTGTTCCTGCGGGACCCCCTGGGCGGCCTGGGCCTCGGTGAGCTGCTGCGCCACCCCCTCTGCGGCGATCACCGGGTTGACGATGGCATCCGTGCCGGCGAGGAAGTCCAGCTCCCGCACCTCCCCGAGGAAGGCGTCGACGTCGTCCGTGACCGCCGGATCGACGAGGGTGCTGCCCTCCGGGGCGCGGATGACGACGGTCCCCGACGGCGCGTCCAGCTGGTCACCCGCCCCGGCGAACCTCTGTTGCATCTCGTCCTGGGTCTCGATCGACTCGAGGCCAGGGATCGAGAAGGTGGTGCTGGTCTGCTGGGACATGGTGGCCGCGGCGGTGCCGACGCCGAGGATCACCAGTACCCAGGCGGCGATGAACCGCCATCTGAAGAGGTAGGCGGTCCGCCCGATGCGGTAGAGGAATGACGCCATGCGCTGGCTCCTGGTGCGTAGGTGCTGGTAGCGATCCTTCGCAGTTTTGCATGCCGACTGCACGATTGCACAGTCCGTGCAAGAAGATGTGGCGTAGGACACCCCCGAGGGGCCGACTCGTCGCCTTGCAGATACCCCCCGGGGTATGTATGGTCGGGAACACCGCACCCGAACCCCGATCGACAAGGAGATCTCGATGCTTCTCGAGCGCATCTACGACGAGGACCTCGCCCAGGCCGGCTACTTCATCGGCTGCCAGGCCAAGGGGGAGGCCGTGGTGGTCGACGCCCGTCGCGACATCCGCGAGTACCTCGACCTCGCCGCGCAGCACGGTATGACCATCACCGCGGTCACCGAGACCCATATCCACGCCGACTACCTGTCCGGCACCCGCGAGCTCGCCGAGGCGACCGGCGCGACCGTCTACGTCTCCGGCGAGGGCGGCGACGGCTGGCAGTACGGCTTCTCCGCCGAGCGCCTGCACCACGGCGACCGGCTCACGCTGGGCAACATCACGGTCGAGGCCGTGCACACCCCGGGCCACACCCCCGAGCACCTGTCGTTCCTCATCACCGACGGCGCCTTCGCCGATACCCCGGGGTACATGCTGACCGGCGACTTCGTCTTCTCCGGCGATCTCGGTCGACCGGACCTGCTCGACGAGGCCGCGGGCGGTATCGACACGCGCTTCGCCGGTGCCACGCAGATTTTCCGCAGCCTGAAGGAGTCGTTCGTCTCACTGCCCGACCACGTCCAGGTCTTCCCCGGCCACGGCTCCGGCAGCGCCTGCGGCAAGGCGCTCGGTGCGCTGCCGTCGACCAGCGTCGGTTACGAGCGTCGCTACGCCTGGTGGGCCGGGTATATCGAGCGCGACGACGAGCAGGGATTCGTCGACGAGCTGCTCGAGGGCCAGCCGGACGCGCACGCCTACTTCGGCCGCATGAAGCGGCAGAACCGTGACGGCCCGACCGTGCTCGGACCGCTGACCCCGCTCCGCGAGTACGCCCCGGCCGAGCTCTCTGCCGCTCTGGAGTCCGATGAGGTCGTCGTCGTCGACACCCGGGGCCAGGACGAGGTCCACGCCGGCACCGTCCCCGGGGCGCTCAACGTCCCCGGCGTCGACAAAGCCGCCTCCTTCGGCGCCTGGGTCTACGACCCCGAGAAGGAGGACACGCCCCTGGTTGTCCTGGCCGAGGACGGCGAGACAGCCGAGTCGCTGCGCGACCACCTGCTGCGCGTGGGCATCGACACGGTCACCGGGTACACGACCACCTTCGAGGGGCTGCCGATGACGACCCCCGAGATGATCGGGCCCGACGAGCTGGCCTCGTACGACGCCGCGATGGTCCTGGACGTCCGCAACAAGACCGAGCACGCCGACGGTCACATCCCGGGCTCCGAGCAGCTCAGCGGCGGCCGGGTCCTGTGGAACCTCGACCGGCTGCCGACCGACGGGCCGATCGTCACGTACTGCCAGAGCGGCGTGCGCAACTCGGTCGCGGCCAGCGCCCTACGCCGCGCCGGCTACCGCGTGGTCGAGCTCGAGGGCAGCTACGCCGCCTGGTCCGAGCACAATCTCGTCTCCGCCTGAGCGGACCCACCCCACACCCCGGGGGCCGGACCACCCGTCCGGCCCCCGGCTCCGCGGCGACCCGCCGCCGCTCCCACTCGCCACACGAAAGGGCTGACACCACCCATGCTCTCCACCCTCACCCACGCGCCGACCATCACTCCGGCCGACCTGCGCGACGCGATGGACTCCGACACCCCGCCCACAGTCATCGACGTGCGGACCGGCGCCGAGTTCTCCGCGCTCCACGTCCGCGGCTCCTACAACGTGCCGCTGTCCCTGCTCGCAGAGCACGGCGAGGAGTTCGCCTCCCGCCTGCCCGGGCAGGTCGTCCTCATCTGCCAGTCAGGCAACCGCGCCCGACAGGCAGGTGAGCGACTCGAGACCGTGGGCGTCGACCCCGACACCGTGACCGTCCTCGACGGCGGCATCGCCGGTTACGAGGCCGCCGGTGGCGAGATCGTCCGTGGGAAGGGCGTCTGGGCGATGGACAGGCAGGTCCGGATGGTCGCCGGCTCGCTCGTCCTGGCCGGCGTCACCGCCTCCAAGGTCGTCTCCCCGAAGTTCGCCTACCTGGCGGGCGCGATCGGCGCCGGGCTCACGTACTCCGCCGCGAGCAACTCCTGCGCCATGGCCGCGGGCCTGGCCAAGATGCCGTGGAACCGCTCGGCCGACGAGCCCGGCCTGGGCACCGTCCTGGACTCCCTGCCCACCCGCCCCTGATCCACCGCGACCCCGGCGCCTCCGCCGGAGAAAGGCACTGCCATGGAGATCACCCTGATCATCGTCGTGGCGCTGGCCGTCCTGGTCGGCCTGTCCCTGGGCGTGCTCGGCGGGGGCGGTTCCATCCTCGTCGTCCCGCTGCTCACCTACATCGGCGGACTCGACCCCAAGGAGGCCATCGCCACCTCGCTGTTCGTCGTGGGCGCCACGTCGCTGGTCAGCCTCATCGGCCACGCCCGTAAGGGCAACGTCCAGTGGCGGACGGGCCTGATCTTCGGCGCGGCCGGCATGGTGGGCGCGTTCCTCGGCGGGCTGGCCGGCGGGTACATCCCCGGCACCGTCCTCATGGTCGCCTTCGCGACCATGATGATCGCCACCGCCGGCGCGATGATCAGGGGCCGCAGGGACCGCGACGGTCAGACCCTGCCGACCCCGTCGCACCACCACCCGGTCTGGCGGATCCTCCTCGATGGACTCGTCGTGGGCGCCGCGACCGGGCTGGTCGGCGCGGGCGGCGGCTTCCTCGTCGTCCCGGCCCTCGTCCTGCTGGCCGGGCTGCCGATGGCGGCCGCGGTGGGTACCTCGCTGCTGGTCATCGCGATGAAGTCCTTCGCCGGCCTCGGCGGCTACCTCACTTCGGTCAATCTGGACTGGCCCCTCGTCGCCGCGGTCACCGCCGCTGCCATCGCGGGCTCGTTCGTCGGGATCCGGCTCACCTCCGCGGTGCCGGAGAAGGCCCTGCGGAAGGGCTTCGGGTACTTCGTCCTGCTCATGGGCGCGGTGGTCCTGTCCCAGGAACTGCCCTTCCCGGCCGCGCCGATCATCCTCGGCACTGTCGTGGTCCTGGCCACGGCCGCGGTGACCTGCCTCGTCGCCGCGCGGGACCGATGCCCGCTGCGGCCCCGCCGTCCCTCGGCCACGCCGGCCGCGACACCGGCCTGAGCGCGACGGCCGGTTGCCCTGACCGCGCCGTACGCGCACGATGCGCGTCATGGACTCCACCCTGCTCTGGGACGGTTGGGACCCGATCGTCCACTCCGTCGTCATGGTCGCCTGCGGTTTCGCCGCCCTGGTGCTCATCCTCCGGGTGTCCGGGCCGCGGACGATGGCCAAGATGACCCCGCTCGACTTCATCGTCGCCGTCACCATCGGCTCGGCGTTCGGCCGCACACTCACCGCGACCGAGGTGCCGCTCGTCCAGACGGTCCTGGTCGTGGCACTGCTCGTCGGTATCCAGTGGCTGTTCGCCGCGGTCCGTGCACGGTCACCGCGGGTCAGGTCGCTGCTGGACAGCCCGCCGGTCCTTCTCTACTACCAGGGACGGATGCAGGGCCGGGCGTTGCGGAGCCACCGCCTCCTCGAGGACGATGTCCACACCGCGGCCCGGCAATCGGGAAAGGGATCGCTCGAGCAGGTCGCGGCGGTGATCCTCCAGCAGGACGGCAGCCTGGGCGTGATAGGACGGGACGATCTGGGCGATGCCTCGAGCCTGCTGCCGTTCACCGGCCGACCCGACATCCGGGACAACGAGGGGTGAGAGCCCGCCGCTACCGGTGGCGTGAGTAATCTCACATAGTTACCGTGACCCCACTCTGATATCCAAAGGCGGGGTCATGGACCATTTCAACCGGAGGGCCTTCCTCGCGCGGGCGTCTCTCTTCGGCGCATTCGTCGGCGCCGGCGTCTCGTTCCCGGGAGCTGTGGACCACTCGGTAGGGCCGGTGGGTCGAGCCCGCGCCCAGGGAACCGGCAGCGCCGTGCTCGACGCGGTCGAGGAGTTCTCCCTGGACACCATGCGCGCCCTGTGCGTGATGGTCATGCCCGGGCCGGACGAGTGGTCGCGGCAACAGGGCACGCCACGCGAAGACCCCGGTCCGATCGAGGTCGGCGGCGGCGAGTTCATGAAAGACCTGTTCGACAACTACCTCGCGATGGGCGACCAACTCGCTCGGCCCCTCGCCCTGGGGATGGGGACCGCACTGTCGGACATGGGGATTCCGACCGAGCCCTTCCTCGGACTGAGCGAGCCCGACGGCCGCCGGATCGATCCGCTGCTCGGGTACGTCTACAGCGATCGTGTGCTACCGACCCCAGGATCTCCGCCCGTATGAACGCGATGGGGGCTCTGAGTGATCGAGGACCGACCCCGGGCCGCACCCCCACCGCGTTCGCCTCCCGACCCGGAACCGGAATGATAGTTTTCCTTCACCTCCGTTCGCGGCGTCGGGAAGGCAGCCCATGTGTACGAGAACGCTCTGGTCCCCGTCCGAGAACCTGGTCCTGGCCGGCCGCACCATGGACTAAGAGGTCGATCTGCGCACCAACCTGTGGGCGTTCCCGCGGGGCTTGACCCGCGACAACGGGGTGGACGACAGCCTCAGCTGGACCTCGTCGTACGGCAGCGTGGTGGCCGCGGCCTATGACCTCGCGAGCACGGACGGGATCAACGAGGCTGGCCTGGGCGGACACCTGTTGTGGCTGTCGGAGTCCGACTACGGCGAGCGCGATCCGGAGCGCCCGACGTTGAGCGCCTCGGCGTGGGTGCAGTACATGCTGGACAACTTCTCCACAGTCGCCGACGCCGTGGACTGGATGCGGCGGTCCCGGGTCCAGATCCGGACCTCCGGGGATCCGGTCACTGGCGCGACCGTCACCGTTCACCTGGCTCTCGACGACCGCAGCGGGGACTCGGCGATCATCGAGTACACCGACGGTGAACCCCACATCTGGCACGACCGGTCCTACACGGTGATGACCAACTCGCCCCCGTTCGCCGAGCAACTCGAACGACTGCGGGAGATAGAGGGTTTCGGCGGTGACCGCCCCCTTCCCGGAGGCACGGACGCCGACCAGCGGTTCGCCCGCGCGGCCTACTACCTGGACCGGCTTCCGGCCCCCACCGACCGGACGCGGGCCGTCGCGGAACTGCTGAGCGTGATGCGCAACGCCTCGCAACCGTTCCGCGAACCGGATCCGGACCACCCGAACGCCTCCACGACACTGTGGCGGACCATCACCGACCACGTCGACGGCGTGTACGTCTTCGAGGACACCAGCCGGCCCAACACCGTCTGGGCCCGGCTGGACGGACTCGACCTGTCCGAGGGCGCAGCTGTCCGCAAACTCGATCTGGTCGCCGACACCGGACTCGAGGGCGGACTGGTCGGGGAGGTCAGCGCGCACTTCGAGGTGAGCGAGCCCATGGAGTTCCTCCGCGCGTCCTGAGCAGGTGACGGTCCCCGTCGACGACCGGCGCCGCACCCCGCGAGGAGAGTCCGGGGTCACGCGGTCGGTGTGACCCGGTACCCTCATGTGCCAGCACTGTTAACGCATCCGGTCCCTCACGCTCACCCGTGACCGTAGACAAGGCATGGCACATGGCATTCTCACGCGCGACGCTCTTCACCGGACTGGTGGCCACCTCGGCGCTCGTCCTCGCAGGCTGCACCGGCGGCTCCGACGACGCCGCCGGCGACGGCGCCGAGTCCTACACGATCGGCATCAACCAGCTCGTCCAGCACCCGGCTCTCGACGCGGCCACCGCGGGCTTCAAGGAGGCCTTCACCGACGCTGGCGTCGAGGTGGAGTTCACCGAGCAGAACGCCAACGGCGAGCAGGCCACCGCCCTGACCATCGCGCAGCAGTTCGCCGCCGACGACCTGGACCTCGCCCTGGCGGTGGCGACCCCGGCCGCCCAGGCCATGGCCCAGAACATCATCAACATCCCGCTGCTGTTCACCGCGGTCACCGACCCGGTCTCGGCGGAGCTCGTCGACTCCATGGAGGAGCCGGGCGCCAACGTCACCGGCACCTCGGACGCCGCCCCGATCGACGAGCAGCTCGAGCTGCTCAAGCAGATCGTCCCCGACGCCGAGCGCGTCGGCATCGTCTACGCCTCCGGCGAGGTCAACTCCCAGGTCCAGGTGGACCAGGCCGAGGAGGCCGCCGGGCCGCTCGACCTGGAGATCGTCACCCAGACCGTCACCACGGTCAACGAGATCCAGCAGGCCGTCGAGGCCCTCGGCGACGTCGACGCGATCTACGTCCCGACCGACAACATGGTCGTCTCCGGAATCGCCTCGCTGGTCCAGGTGGCGGAGACCAGGCAGATCCCCGTGATCGCCGCGGAGGAGGGCACCGTCGAGGGCGGCGCCGTCGCCACCCTGGGCATCGACTACACCGAGCTCGGCCGCCAGACGGGCGAGATGGCGCTGCGAATCCTGCGCGACGGCGAGGACCCGGCCACGATGCCGGTCGAGACCGCGACTGAGTTCACCTACGTCGTCAACGAGGCCGCCGCCGAGCGCCAGGGCGTCACCATCCCGGAGGACATCCTCGCCGAGGCTGAGAAGAAGTGATCGGCGCCGTCGAGGTAGGCCTGATCTACGGGGTCATGGCGCTGGGGGTCTACCTGACCTTCCGCGTGCTGAACTTCCCCGACCTCACCGTCGACGGCAGCTTCACCACCGGCGCCGCCACCGCGGCGACGGCCCTCCTCGCCGGATGGAGCCCGGTGAGCGCGACCCTCGCGGGGTTCGCCACCGGGTTCCTGGCCGGCATCGTCACCGGCCTGTTGCACACCAAGGGCAAGATCGACGGGCTGCTGGCCGGCATCCTCACCATGATCGCCCTGTGGTCGGTCAACCTGCGGATCATGGGCGGCGCGAACGTCCCTCTCCTCCGACAGGAGACCGCGTTCACGCCGCTCCGTGAGGCCGGAATCCTCGGTACCTGGGGGGGCGTCGCCGTCCTCGCGGTGGCCGTGATTCTGCTCGGCCTCGTCGTGGTCTGGTTCCTCACCACCAATCTCGGCCTGTCGATCCGCGCCACGGGCGACAACGGCCCGATGATCTCGTCTTTCGGCGTGTCCACCGACTTCACCAAGACCCTCACTCTGGCGCTGTCCAACGGCCTCGTGGGCATGTGTGGCGCCCTGATCGCGCAGTACAGCGGATTCGCCGACATCTCGATGGGAGTCGGGTTGATCCTCGTGGGACTGGCCTCGGTCATCCTCGGGCAGGCGATCCTCGGCCAGCGCAGGTTGGTGATCGCGGTGTTCGCCGTGGTCGTGGGCGCGGTGCTCTACCGCCTCATCATCTTCGCGGCCCTGCAGGTGGGCCTGAACCCCAACGACATGAAGGCCATCACGGCGATTCTCGTGGTGATCGCACTGCTCGTGCCACGGTGGAAATCCGTGGGTGGTCGGTTCGGCCGCAAGCCCACCACCGCGGTCGCCGCCAACGAACGGGCGATCGCGGGCGCCGGGACCGCCGTCGACGCGGGGCCCGACTCCGCCGGGACCGCCGCGACCGCTCCCGGCGCCGCAGCCCCGGGCCCAGATCCGGCCACCGGCGCCGGCGGCAAGGAGAGCTGACCATGCTGACAGTCACGGACGTGTCCAAGACCTTCTTCCCGGGCACCGTCAACGAGCGCCGGGCGCTGAACGGGCTCAGCCTCACGATGGCCGAGGGCGACTTCGTCACCGTGATCGGCTCCAACGGCGCCGGCAAGTCGACCCTGCTCAACGCCGTGTCCGGGCGGTTGATCCCCGACGACGGACGAATCGACATCGACGGCAGGAACGTCACCCGCCTGCGCGATCACAGGCGTGCAAAGTATGTGGGCCGCGTCTTCCAGGACCCACTCGCCGGGACCGCCCCCAACCTCACCATCGAGGAGAATCTGTCCCTGGCGTTCCTGCGCGGCAAGCTGCGAGGGCTCGGCCCGAGCCTGAACAAGAAGCGTCGGCGGCAGTTCGTCGACCAGCTCGCCATGCTCGAGCTGGGCCTCGAGGACCGACTCACCGCGAAGGTCGGATTGCTCTCGGGCGGGCAGCGCCAGGCGCTGTCGCTTCTCATGGCCGGATTCACCCAGCCCCGGATCATGCTGCTCGACGAGCACACGGCGGCGCTGGACCCGCAGCGGGCCGAGCTGGTCACCACCATCACCGAGCGGATCGTCCGGGAGGGCGGGCTCACCACCCTCATGGTCACGCACAACATGGAGCAGGCCATCCGGCTGGGCAACCGCCTGATCATGATGCACGAGGGCCAGATCGTCTACGAGGCGGACTCCCGGAAGAAGGCCTCGCTCACCGTGCAGGATCTCCTCAAGGAGTTCGCCAACATCAAGGGCGCGACACTCTCCGACAAGGCGTTCCTGGGCTGAGGTCCGCCCGCTGCGGCCCGGCTGCCTCAGCCCCCCGCCTCAGCCCCCGCCTGAAGAGTTCCGGTGGGCGGGAGCCGCGATCCACCCGTCGCCGTCGCGGCGGACCAGTCCCCTCCGCTCGAACTCCTCGAACCACCCCGGTGCGGGCCATTCACCCCAGCGTTCGGCGTAGTGGGCTCCGTTGCGCAGCAGATCCTGCAGGTGCTCCACCGGCGGAGACGAGACGGGATGCCACCGGTGGTAGGCGTGGGCGCCCGCCACCAGCACCACCGGGATCCGCCGGTACAGCAGTCGGCGACCGAAGTCGGTGTCCTCCGCGCCGTATCCCGTGTAGTGCTCGTCGAACCCACCGAACTCCCTGCGGAGCCGTGTCCAGAGAGCTGCGTGCAGGGCGAACGACAGCGACCAGAACATCCCGAACTCGCCCGCCTCGAGTCGCTGCAGGCCGTGCTCGGGGAACGGTCGCGCCGGGTGCGGGTCGGTGAGGCCCGCGAGCTCGGCGGGGTCCGGAGCACCCACCGACTCGGGCAGATAGGTGACCGGCCCCATCCCCACCGTGTCAGGCGGAAGATCCGCGTACCTGGAGCCCAGGTCCGGGCCGGGCATGCAGTCGACGTCAAGGAAGATGATCAGCTCTGCGCCGGTCTCGACGGCCCGGTCCCCGCCCGCGTTGCGGCAACGGGCCACCGGCAGGTCCGGCCCCGCCGGGAGCTCCAGTGGGTCCGCGCCGTCCACGAGGAGCTCGGCGGCCAGCTCCTCGCTACCGGGGCGTTCCGGAAGAACCACCACGTGAGGGGCACCGGGCAGGTGCGCGTCGAGCGCGCGCCGCTGCGACCTCAGGTGATCGGCCCGCGTGGGGGTACACACGGTCACCACGGCGACTGATGACGGGGTGGGATCGCGACGTGTCATCGGGCACCGGCCATCGAGTCCGCCGCCACCGTCTCCAGCACCGCGGCCAACCGCCCCGCCGCGCCGTCGATCTCCCAGGCCTCGCGCAGCCCGGAACCCGCCCCGGGCGTCGACCGGGAGCGTTCGAGGGTCCGCCGCACCGCGCGGACGAGGTGCGCGACGGTGGAGTCACGACCGACCACGGCGCCGTGGCCGAGCCCGTCGAGCTTGGCAGCGGTGTCGTCCTGCTCGCCGAAGGGCCGCTCCTCGGGCACCGCGACGACGTGGGCGTCGGCGGCGGCGAGGTCGGCCACCGAACTCTGACCGGCCGCGCTGATCACCACGTCGGCGCGGCACAGTTCGCTCCACGGATCAGACACCCAGCGACCACCGGGGCCCCCGAGCTCCACCCACTCCACACCAACGAGCTCGTCGCGGACCGCGTCCCACCGCCGGTCGCGACCGGATCCTCCGCTTCCCCGCAGGTGCAGCACCCGAGCGCGGCCGTGTCTTCTGTCGGCCTGGTCGGGGTGGCGGCCGGCGAACCGCGACACCCCGCCCACCGGGATCAGCGGTTCGGTCGCCCCGGCGGGGACGGGAGCACCGGCTGAGCGAGGCCACCCGGCGACCAGGGCCGAGCACACCCCGTGCGCGAGGGTGTGCGGGATGTCGTCACGCCGTCCGGGGAGAACGGTGGAGACGACAGGGGTGCCCGTCAGGCGCGTGGCGAGCGTGACCTCGACGGAGATGTCTGTCCACATCACGGTGGGCCGGTGGGTGTCGATCCACCCGGTCAGCATCGCCGTGCGTCGTCTCAGGCCCGGCTGCCCCAGCGGGGCCCAGTGCAAGCGGCCGCCGGCGGTCGGCTCGAGGACCGGCCGGTCGGGCTCCGCCACCGCGCCCGGCCCGTCGTGATCCAGTGGCAGGGGGAGCACCCGGATGCGAGTGGGGTCCGGGTTGGTCGCCGCTTCGACGTTCGCCGATGTCAGGATGGTGACCTCGTCGTCCACATGGGCGGCGACCGCGAACGCGCGCTGGAGGTGCCCACTGCCGTGATGGTGGGCGTACATCCCGATCATGCGGCCGTGCCGATCATCCGACCGTCCCGCTCATACGGCCACCCCGATCGGGAGCGCCCTCAACCGCGCCTCGACCCGGTCGATCCGCCGCTCGTGGGAGAACGCCGCGGCGGCAGCGCGGGCGGTGGCCACGCGGTCGAAGGTCAGGGCCACGGGGACGGCTGCCGCGAGGGCGGAGGCCGGGTCGCGGCCCGGTTCGACCAGGACGACGCCGGGTTGGCCGCGGAGGATCTCACGGATGCCGCCGCGGGCGAGCGCGACCACGGGGGTCCCGCACGCGAGCGGTTCGATGGCGGTCAATCCGAACGGCTCCTCCCAGCACGGGGTCACCAGGGCCACCGCGGCTCCTGCGACCAGGGGGACCAGTGACTCGCGTTCGAGCGCACCGTGAAACCGGACCGAGTCCCCGGCCTGGCGAAGACGCGGGGCCAGGACTGTGCGCATGTATCGGTCGTCGCCGATCCGGCCGGCCAGGTCGAGCTCCATGCCCGCGCGCAGAGCGGCGTCGACCGCCAGGTGCGGGGCCTTCTCCGGGACGATGCGCCCGCACCACACCGCCCGCGGCGGGATCCCGGACGTGTGCGTGGTCGCGGACGGGGAATGGGGCCTCCAGATCCGGGTCTCGACCCCGTTGGGGATCACTTCGGCGCCCTGCGGCACCCGCCACGACCCGAGGACCGACCGACTGACGGCGTGGACCATCCCGGTCAGTCCCCCGAACTGGTCGAAGGCGTCCTGCATCGGGGCGAGCGCCGGACAGTGCAGCGTGGTGATCATGCGGGCGTCCATCTCCGCGGCCCGGATGAGGGGGACGTGGCTGAGGCTGTGGTTGAGGATCACGTCGTACCTGGACTCGGCGAGGTGATCCATCAGCCTGTGGAACTCGGCGGAGTCCGCCTCGTATCCACCCTTCGGGTAGAAGCTGTCCCCGAAACCGGCCACACCGGACATCGCGGTGAACTCGAACCGGGGGTCGTGGCCGTCGCTACCGGCGGCGGCGAACAGCGTCACATGGTGCCCTCGCGAGCGCAGGGCCGCGACCTCCTTGGCCACCACCACCTCGAGTCCACCGGCGTACGGCTCGCGGATGGGGAACCGTGAGGGCCCTATCACCGCGATGGTCATCGGCTCGTCGCTCTGTGCGTCCACGGGCCCCCTCTCGCTCCTGGCATGCCGGACGCTCCGAGTGGTTCGGGCGTCCGATTCTCGGTCGGTTGCCCCGAGACTCAGATGGTGACCCCCCGGGGGGCCCGCCGCCACCGGAGGGGCCTCGTCGGGGTCACCAGCCGCCCAGGATCCGCTCGAGTCGGACCCCCGCGTCGTCCGCCGGGAAGCGCGTGACCCCCAGGTCCGCGGCGGGGATCACGACCGGTTCGCCGGGGCGGTCTCCCCAGAGGTGCTCTCGCGCCAGAGCGCGCGAGGTGCGGATCCGCGCGAGGACGCGGCCCTCGTCGTCGTCGAGCGTGAGCATCCCCACGGGCGGGCACAGGGCGCGCAACCGCCCCGGGTCGAGCGCCCCGAGTGCGCAGGGACGGAAGAGGTCGATCAGGACCTCGGGACGACGACGAGGTCCCGCCCCCTGCGATGCCGGTTCCCACCACCGGGGTCGCGCGGCGAGCCGGACCCGGGGGTCGGCGCCGAAGAGCTCCGCGATCTCCGCGGCGTCGGAGCTTGCCGGGTCTACGGTCACCGAGACATCGCCCCAGCGGACGAGGGAGGCGCAGGCCGCCGCGTCGGCCCCGCTCCCCCGCTCCCCGGCGTGGACGTGCACGGCGACGAGTGGGACCCCGAAGATGCCGCCGGACGGACGGGTGAGCGGGGAGACGATGAGGCGGGCCAGACGGGCGGTCTCGGCGTTCTTCTGGGCGACGTGACCGGGATCGTCCTCCCCCCGCCCGCTCCAGTCCGGGCCGTCGTGCCAGGCCACGGCACCGGGAACGTAGCGCAGGCGGCCACCGGCCTGCTCACAGCGCCAGGCCAGGTCCCAGTCCTCGCCGCCGTATCCCACGATGTGGGGGTCGAACCCGCCGGACAGCTCGTAGAGGCGTCGGTGCAGTCCGCACACCGCCGAGAGCACCCCGCGCCACAGGCCCGCGTGCCAGCCGCCGTGGTCGCGGGTCAGGTCGTCGGTCTCGGCGTAGAGCGAGGCGGGCCAGGCGGGGTCGGGGAGCACCTCGATCGGCTCGGTGGCCGCACGGTCCGGGTCCGCACGGTCGGGGTCCGCGCGGTCCGAGTCGGTCACACCCGCGGCCGCGAACCGCCCGTACCTGCGTCTGCCCACCACCAACAGGTCCGGACTCTGATCGAGGGCGGCGAGAAGTGCGGCCACGTACCCGGGAGCGGGGACGGTGTCGCCGTCGAGGAACAGGATCACCTCGCCGTCGCCGGCCGACGCGCCCAGGTGGCGTGCGGCGGACGCCCGGAACCCTCGATCGTCCTGCCGCACCACGGTCACCTCGGGCGGGACGATCGGTGGGGTGGGCGATCCGTCGTCGGCGACGATCACCTTCGGAAGCCGGGCCAGGCCGGCCTGGCGGTCCAGGGCCGCCACGATCCTGTCGAGCATCCGCTGGTCCCGGTAGTACGGGATCACCACGTCCACGCTCATCGGGTCCCCGAGCTCCGGGTCCACACCCGTCCGACGCCCGTTCATGCCCCCCAGCCGTCCCACGCGTGCAGGTACGCTCGGCCCAGTTCCTCCAGCCCGGGGCCGGGCGGGTCGATTCGGGTCGGGGCGGGGTCGTCCAGAAGTCGCCGCAGGTCACCAGGCAGGTCGGAGCCATCGGTGAACAGAAGCGATCCGGGGTGCCTCGACTCCATCTCCCGCGTGTAGTCCGACGTGGTGACGAGCGGGCGGCGACCGGCGGCGGCCCAGGTGTTGATCGACCCCGAGGCCGAGACGTTGCGGAACAGTGCGACCGGCACCGTCACCTCGCCGAGGACGCGGGCGAGATCGTCGTCGTCGATATGCCCGGTCACTTCGGCGCGCCCACCAGCCGCCCGCACGGTCTCCACCGCGACTCGCACGTAGTCCTCGTGCCCGTCGGCGGGCGCCCCGAGCAGTCGCAGGCTGACCGAGTGGTCGCCGGCGGCGGCGAGCTCGGCGACCGCCTGCGCCACCAGGTCCACAGCCTTTCCGGGGTGCAGGAACCCGAAGACGCCCACCGATCGCTCGTCCCGCCGGGCCGCCTCGGGGTGCGAGCCGACGCCCGGTTGGGTCGGTGAGCCGACGACGCCGAGGTCGGGGACGGGCAGGGGGATCACCGCATCGACGACGATCCCCGCCTCGTCGCAGAGGCGACGCTCGTGCTCGGAGCTCACCACCACCAGCCCCGCCGCCGCCGCGATGCGTTGATAGGCCGCCGCCCGTCGCCGACACCGCTCGGCGCCCTCGGCCGGCTGCGGGACGTCGTGGAGCGTCACGGCCACCGGACGATCCCGGGCCAGCGACTCGACGGCCTCGGCCGCCTCGTCCGGCGTCGCCCCGAACAGCGTCTCCGTGAAGTGCAGCTGCACGGCGCCGCCCGGATGAGCGGTCAGCTCCTGCGTCAACCGGGCCACGTCCGGCACCTCCAGCAGCGGGGTCCCGGCGGCACGGGCGCAGTCGGCGGCGAACCGGGTCACCCCGTGCGTCGGGGGACCGAGGGCGATCGTCAGCGGCGGGGTCGACATCCCCCTCACCTCAGTCCCAGGAGGTCGATCCTGTCGGCGTGGCGGCGCAGGCCCTCCTCGACCACCCCCGGCGTGGTCGCGTACCAGGCCAGGTGCGCCTCAGTGACCTGGTCGCCGGAGAAGCTGATGCCGTCGACCAGCCAGTCGCGCGGGCCGGACTCGGGCAGGCCGAGCGCACGTTCGACCGCCGGGTCCACCGGCGCCCTCGTGGCCCCGAGCGGCTCGCGGTCCCCGATGTGAGGCGGGTCGTCGAGGAGGCCCGCGGGGAGGGAGTCGAGGACGCGGCGGAAGACCTCGTGCAGGGTGTGACGGTCCGGGTGGTTGATGGTGTGCCATCTCGGTGTGCCCTCGAGCAGATCCGAGGCAGTCAGCGTGCCGTGGGCCTGCTCGCGGGTACGCAGTGCCTCCACCGACTCCCGCGCCGCCGCGCGCGCCTGAGCGGGGTCGGGGGCGGCGTCCAGTACGTCTTGGTCACCGGTCGCGGCGGCCACGATGGCCCGGAGGTCGTGGTACGGGGCGATCGGCGGCACGAGTGAGCGATCGTGCGGGGGCCGGATCAGCACCTGATACGGGTGCAGTCCGGCGTACCGCAGGACGGGCACCAGCACCACGGTCGCCGAGGCTGGCAACCGGGCGGCGAGTTGGCGATGGCCCAGGGGAAGGTCCCGGTAGTCGTCGCGGACGGGCTGGATGATCAGCACGTCGGTGCGCGCGAGATCCGCGTGCAGATCCGGAATGTCGCGGGCCGTCATCTCGTAGACCGGTCGCACGTCCCTCACCGACACCCCGTCGGCGCTGCGGAGGAGGTCGCGGTAGACATCGGCCTGGCAGTTGCCGATCACCATGACGGACGGCTGGGCGGTGGTGCTCATCGCGACGAGCGTAGGCAGGGCCCCAGGTGGCGGCAACCGGCAGACGTGGCACGGTGACGGGGTGACCCACAGCCACTCCGCGTCCGCAGGCCCCCTCCGGGTCCGGTCGATCCCCGCCGGCCACGCCTACGTGCGTCACGCCCTCGGCCCCGCCGCCGAGCGGGGGGACATCGTGGTGCTCGCCGATCCCCTCCTCGACCCGGGCGAACCCACACGGTGGTGGCCGCACCCCGCGCTCGAGGCCGCTGATCATCCCGAGGCGCTGGACGGCACCGACCTCGTCCACGTTCACTTCGGCTTCGAGCACCGCAGCCCGCGCCAGATCGCGGAGTTCGTCGCTGCGGTCCGGACACGGGGGGTCGCGTTGGTGGTGACCGTGCACGACCTGACCAATCCCCACGAGCCCGATCCGGCCAAGCATCTCGAACGCACCGGGATCCTGGTACGGGGGGCGGACGCGGTCATCACCCTGACCGCGGGCTCGGCGGATGAGATACGGCGGAGGTGGGGCGCGGACTCCCGGGTCGTCCCCCATCCCCGGCTCATGCCGGTCGGGGTCACCGAGCCGCACCGCCTGGGCCGTCTCGAGAGGGCCGGCCGCACCGGGCCGCCCGAGCAGGACGAACACCCCGCTGAGCCGCCCTTCCCACAGCCATCCGGCCGGCGGACCGTGGGTGTGGCGCTGGGCTCGCTGAGGGCCGGGGTCGCCGCCGAGGGCCTGCTGCCGCGCCTGGCGGACGCACTGCCCTCCGATGCCGACCTGGTGGTGATGGTGCGCTCCGACGCCCTCGCCGGCGCCCGAGCTCCCGGTCACACACGCCATGAGGCGGCGCACGCTCTCGATACACTGACCGAACTCCCGCACGTCGAGGTCCGCCCCCACGACCTCCTGACCGACGACGAGCTCTGCCGGGCCCTGTCCGGGTTCGACGCCCTGGTCCTGCCCCACCGCCACGGGACGCATTCCGGATGGCTGGAATTGTGCCGGGATCTGGGCCTGCCACCGGTCATCCCGGACGTCGGCTATCTGATCGAGCAGTGGGGTCACCCGGCGGTCTCCTACGACCCCATAGAACCGACCGTCGACGAACTGCGCCGGGGGCTTGCCGCCGCTCTGAGCACCCCGCCGGTCCCCGTTCGCGCGGCCGCTGCCGAGGACGGCGCGGTCGCCGCGGCCCATGCGGAGCTCTACCGCACGGCCCTCGCGGCCGTCGCCTCTCGTCGCGCGGGCAGTTCCTAGTCAGCACGTCAGCCCCCGTTGCGGCGCACCATCTCGTCGATCCACTCGGGCGCGTAGGGCGAGGTGCAGCCCGGCGGGGTCGGATAGTCCCGGAGGACCCCGAGCCGCTCGCCGATACCCCGGGCGCGGTCACGCAGGTCCGGGTTCTGGATCCCGATCTGCGCGAGGCACGTGTTCATCTCCCACTGCAGCCTCTCGTGCGCGCCTGACATCTCGACCTCGATCGCGTCCAACAGTCCCGGCAGGTCCAGTCCCTCGGGCTTCTTGACCACCCGGTCCGCGGTGAGCGCCCATCCGGCGGCGGCGACCACCGGATCGGGATCACCCAGCCACTCCAGGCGCAGTTGTTCGGCGTGCGGGCCCTTCATCACCACGTACCCGACCAACCAGTCGTGCACCTTGCGGGTGCGGGCCTCGCGCAGCATCTCGTCGAGTCGGCCGGGAGGGAACTCCTTGGGACGGCAGATCAGCAGCGCGAGCAGGCGCGCCGCCGAGTCGCCGGTGGCCCACAGTTCCTCCGCGAACGCCTGGTTCTTCTTGATCCTCTTGGCCACCGCGCGCAGCGTCGTGAGGTTGACCGCGTGGTCGTCTCCGTGCCGCTCGTTGACCGCCAGGATCCTCGGGTCCTCCAGTGCGGCCAGCTCGGCCATCACCTCGTCGAGATCCGGCTCGCTCGTCGTCGTCATCTCGGTCTCCTCCTCCGCGCCGCCCCGCGCCCACGGTCCTATACTCGCCGGATGCGCCTGTGGAGCATCCGTCCCGACCTGCTCGACCGCGTCGCGCTGGTCGCCGGGTGGCGTGAGGGACTCCTGGCTCAGAAGGTACTCCGCGGGCACCCCGGGGGCTATCACCGTCACCCGCCGCCGGGACGCTTCCGCACGACGCCTCACTCGACGTTCGATCTCGTCCCGGGGCCGCTCGCGGCCCGGCGGCGCCCACCCCACCCGGAGGCCTGACCCGTGCTGCCGTTGCTGCTCACCCCACCCGCCCTCTCCACGGCCCTGGCGCTGCGCCCGGTGCGCGCCCCCTTCCCCGCCGCGGCGGCGGGGTGGGCGATGGGTCTGCCTGCGCTGGAGATGCCGCTCCATGTGGGAGCGGGGGTCGCGGCGGTGACGGCCGCGCGACTGACCCGCCGCCCGGTCACCCGAACCGACCTCGCCGGGGCGGGCCTGGCCGCCGTCACCTGCGCCGGGCTGGCGGTGGTCCAGGCCAGGCAGCTCGCCGCCGGACGCGCCCTTCAGGGGGCGTTCGACGAGTCCGAGCGAGCGCACGCTGGCACCACCGGGCCCGCAGCCCGCGGCCGCACTCCCTGGCAGAAGGTGCTCCTCCAACCGTGGCCCCTCCGACCGCGCGGCATCGAGGCCCGTACGCGCCTCGCCTACGGGCCCGACGCCCGCACCACCCGATTCGACCTGTACACCGGAAAGGGCGCCGGTCAGGGCGGCGGTCGCGTCAGGGGCGTGCTGATCCACATCCACGGCGGGCACTTCCGCGCGGGCGGTCCGAGCCGTGAGTCGCGGGCCATGCTCTTCGACCACGCGCTCCGCGGATGGGCCGCCATCAGCACCACTTATCACCTCTCCCCCACACCGGAGGCGGGGTTCCCGCAGCACCTCGTGGACATCAAGAGCCTGATCCGCTGGATCCGCACGGAGGGCCCCCTGCACGGCATCCCGGCGGATGCCCCGATCGTGGTGGCGGGTAGCTCGGCCGGCGCGCACATCGCCATGATGACCGCGCTGACCGCCGGTGACCCGCGGTTCCAGCCCGGCTTCGAGGACCTCGACACCACGCTGGCCGGCGCGATCGGGCTCTACGGCTACTACGGCCGCCTGGGCGCGGAGACCAAGGACGTCTCCGATCCGGTCCGCCACCCCGCGGAGGGGGCGCCCCCGGTCGCGATCATCCACGGGACGGACGACATGTACACCCCGGTCAAGGGCTCACGCAGGCTGGTGCGTCACCTGCGGGGTGGGTCGTCGAACCCGGTGGTCTACGCCGAGCTGCCCGGCGCGCAGCACGGGTTCGACGCTGTGAACTCCGCCCGCTACCTCGCGGTGGTGGCGGCGATCCGGAGGTTCACCGAGCCTCTCGCCGCGTCGGGCGTAACGTCGCCGGGGTAGAAGTCACGCGGGTGGACATCGCCGGGTTACACACCGCCGGAGCGGAGGCCACCCCGACTACTTACGGCGCAGGATCGCATCGACGAGAGAGGCCACCATGCCGTTGACCGGTGAGTACGAACCCAGCCCCAGCACCTGGGTGCGGGAGCACGTCGAGCGGTACGAGAAGAGCAACGGGGCGTCGGGCTCCGAGCTGTCGGGCATGCCGGTGGTCATCGTGACCACGGTGGGCAAGAAGTCGGGCAAGCTGCGCAAGACCCCGTTGATGCGGGTCGAACACGAGGGTTCCTACGCCGCCGTCGCCTCTCTGGCCGGCGCTCCGACCCATCCCGTCTGGTACTGGAACATCAAGGCCCACCCGCAGGTCGAGCTGCGGGACAAGGACAGGGTCGGCGACTTCCTCGCCCGCGAGGTGACCGGTGCGGAACGCGACGTGTGGTGGGATCGGGCGGTCGCGGTATATCCCGACTACCGCGACTATCAGGCCAAGACCGACCGGACCATCCCCGTCTTCGTACTCGACCCCCGGGACTGATCCCATTCCCCGCCGGATCCCCTGGCCCCGTCGCCCTCTCACCTCAGGAGGCCTCGAATGACCCGAACCGCCCTCGTCCTCGGCTGCGGTGGCACCATCGGGGGCGCCTGGGCGATCGCGGCCATGCACGCCCTCGCCGAGCAGACCGGATTCGACCCCCGCGACGCGGACGTCCTGCTGGGCACCTCGGCGGGGGCCGAGTTGGTGACCATGGTGGGCGGCGGCGTCGGGGTCGACGAGCTGGTGGACATGCAGCGCGGACGGGCCCAGGACCCCAGGCTCCGCGAGCACATCGCGTCCACCCCGCCGGGCAGGCCGCCTCTGCCCCGGCCGCCCCTGCTCAATCCCGGACTGCTGCGCACGCACTCCGGTCTGGCCGCCTACGCCGGGATCGCCCCCAGCGGTCGCGGCGACCTGGGATGGCTGCAGCGGTTGGCCGAGGGGTTCGAGGTGGGTCCCTGGTTGCCTCACCCCGCCGCCCGGATGGTCGCCTACGACATCCGCGCCGGTGAGCGGGTCGTGTTCGGCGCACCGGGTTCGCCGATCGCGACCGTCGGCGAGGCGCTGCGGGCGTCCTGGTCGACCCCCGGGTGGATGACCCCGGTCCCCATCGGCAACCGCATCTTCGTCGACGGCGGAATGGGGTCGACCGCCTCCGTGGATCTGCTCGCGCCCGAGGACGCGGACCTCATCTACGTCATCGCTCCTATGGCCTCGACGCCCGGCGTCCGCGTGCCCGGGCCCGGCGGTCGGCTCGAGCACCGCCTGATCAGACGACCGATGTCCGCGCAACTTGCCGCCGAGATCGCGGTCGTCCGCGCCCGGGGCACCACGGTCGTCCCGATCCTCCCGACGGCCGCGGACCTCGCGGGGCTGGGCGCCCACTTCATGAGCAGAACCCGCCGTGTGGCGGCGTTCGAGTACTCGATGAAGACCGCGCCGGACACCGTCCGCTTGGCGTTGTCCGAGGCCGGCGTGGGCGCGTGACGCCGACCCGACCCCTGGTCAGCGGGTCGCCCGCCGCGTGATCGGCCGGGACCCGTCACCGAGGTCCGGTTCGGGAAGTCGGCGGCCGGGATCCGCGAGACCCACGGGGTGCCCGTCCGACGCCAGCCGTCGCATGGATTCGAGGAGCATGCGTCGCGCGGTCGCGTTGACCGAGGAGACCCGGCTCAGGTCGAGGGTCACCTCGCCGTCACCCGGCGGGATCTCCGCGAGTCGACGCAGCACCTGTTCGGCGCTCGCGAAAGTCATGGGCCCCTGGAGGCGGAATGTGCGTCTGCCGGTGACCTCGTCGAACCGCACCGAGCGGACGGCCTCCACCTCGGTGACCGTGGTGTTCATGAGGTGCAGTTCCAGATCGCGGGAGAGCCGCTCGAAGGTCCGCACCCCCTCGACGCTGTGGCCGTGTTCGTCGAGCCGAGGGGAGAACACCCCCAGGCCCACCTGGCCGGGCAGTGCGCCGAAGATGCCGCCCGACACCCCGCTCTTCGCGGGGATCCCGACGGTGGACATCCAGTCGCCGGCCGCGTCGTACATCCCGCACGTCGTCATCACCGCCAGCACCTGTCGGGCCACCGGCGCCGAGATCACGCGCTCATGGGTGACGGGGTTGACCCCGCCGTTCGCCAGGGTCACCGCCATCACCGCCAGGTCGCGGACGGTCACCCGGTACGCGCACTGGCGGGTGTACCCGCGGACCGCCGCGTCGGGGTCGTCGTCGATGATCCCTCCCGCCCGGACCAGATTGGCCATCGCCCGGTTCCGGAACGCCGTGCGTAGCTCGGACGTCATGACGGCCGCGTCGACCTCCAGGCGCCGGCCGGCGAACGCGGACAAACCCGCGGCCAGTGCCTCGTCGCGCTCGTCCTCGTCAGCGCCGACCGGACCGACCAGGGTGTGGGTGGTGATGGCGCCGATATTGATCATGGGGTTCCGGGGTCTGCCGCTGGTCCTCTCCAGTGAGATCTGGTTGAACGCGTCCCCGGACGGCTCCACGGCCACCTTCTCCAGGACCGCCTCGATCCCGCGGTCACGCAGGGCCAACGCGTAGGCGAACGGCTTGCTCATCGACTGGATGGTGAACTCGGCGTCCGCGTCACCGGCGGTATAGACCACGCCGTCCATGGTGCAGGCGGACACGGCGAACCGATCCGGGTCCACGGCCGCAAGTTCGGGGATGTAGTCCGCGAGGTGTCCACCCGCGCCCGTGGAACACAGGTCGCGGATCTCTTGTAGGTAGTCAGGTACCGGCGTCTTCACGGCCTCAGGGTGTCATGCCGGCCGACCTCGCGCGCCGTGGCGGGCAATCCCGACGCTCCGATCGAGCAACGCGGAGGTTAACGGCACTACAACGATTGTGTCTCACCGGTTTCGTCCGTCGATCGCGTCCCCCCACACTGAGATCACCCCCGACCAACGACGAAAGGTTGCTCATGAAGCGGACGATCGCAGTAACGGGAGCTATCGGGCTCGCAGTGTTCATGGGAGCGTGTGGCACGGACGATACGAACGGCGATGCCACCGCCACCGACGAGACCACCATGACCACGGAGATGACCACCGAGGAGACGACGGAGGAGATGACGGAGGAGCCGGCCGCGACCGGCAACATCGTCGAGACCGCGATGGCCGCGGGCGACTTCACCACCCTCACCCAGGCGCTCGAGGCCGCGGGCCTCGTGGAGACCCTCGAGGGGCCGGGCCCCTTCACGGTGTTCGCGCCCACCGACGAGGCGTTCGCGGCGCTTCCCGAGGGACAGCTCGAGGAGCTCCTCGCCGATCCCACCGGTGACCTGGCCCAGATCCTGCAGTTCCACGTGATCGAGGGCGACGTCATGGCCGAGGATGTGATGGGAATGGACGGCGAGATGGTCCAGACCCTGCAGGGCACCGAGTTCATGGTCGAGGTGGAGGGCGAGACCGTCGCCCTGGTGGACGGCGCGGGCAACCGCATCACCGTCGTCCAGACCGACATCCCGGCCACCAACGGCGTCATCCACGCCATCGACGGGGTCATGATGCCCCCGGCCTGACCCGCACCACGGGGCCGTTCGACACGGCGGCCCACAGGTCAGAGAAACACGGTCACGCCCCGCTCGGCCCGTCACGGGTCGGGCGGGGCGTTCCCTCTCCCACGGACCCTGACCATAGGCCCGTCGGAGAACCGGACGGCCGTCCAGTTCGGCCCCCGGTCAGGTCGTGTCGTAGCGCGTGAGATCCCGCGTCGCCGGACCCTCGAGCAGTTCGCCGCACGCCGAGAACCGCGAACCGTGCCAGGGGCAGTCCCACGACCGCTCGGCCTCGTTCCAACTCAGCGCCGCGCCCATGTGCGGGCACAGGAGGCCGACCCTGCAGGTCTCGCCGTCATCCGCTGTCGCCTCACCGATCGGTCGCACGGTCGGCCGGGGAGGACGTACGGCCGCCTGCACGGCGGTGGCCGCGAGTTGAATAGGAAGATCGGCGTACAGCGAGACGGAGGTGCGCAGCACACCGGTGAGCGAGGGCTTGCCAAAGGAGACGCGCGGCTCCCGCCCGCTGAGCCGGTCCACCATGATGCCCGCCGCCGCGGGCGCCCCCGTCAGCCCCCATTTGCTGTACCCACCCGCGAAGTGCACACGCCCCTTGCCCCACGGCATCGGGCCGGACTTGGGGAGCAGCGTGACCGGGTGGAAATCCTGCGCGGACCAGCCGTGGGTGAACTCGGCGGAGGGGAAGTGCTTCGCCGCGTACTCGCGCAGCGAGTCGATCTTCGACTCGGTTCCCGCAGCCGTGCCGGTGCGGTGTCCGTTGCCACCGACGAGCAGGACCTCACGGTCGCCCACGGGTACTGTCCGCAGCGAGCGGACCGGGCTCTCGACCGACCCGTACATCCCCTCCTCCAGACCGCCGGGGTACTCGAACGCGCATAGGTAGGACCGTTCGGCCTCCATCGAGGCCACGGTGGGCCCGCGGTCCAGGGCCGGTGACGCGGTGGCCAACACGACGTCGCGCGCGGAGCACGTCCCGCCGTCACTGCGCACCTGGACGCGGGCGTCCCCGTCGTGGCCACGCACGTCCAGCCCCGTGACTCGGGAGTGTTCGATGATCCGGACGCCGAGCGCCGACGTGGCACGGACCAGCGCAGCGAGAGCCTCGACGGGATCGAGTTGCATCTGATCGGGCAGCTCCACGGCGGACCGGGCGGGGAACGGGACGTCGATCCGGTCGTACCACCGCGCGGGCAGACCCAGTGCGTCGAGCGTGCGCTTCTCCGCACGCAGGGTGTTCGTCCCCTTGACGCCGCGCGAGAAGGTGACCGCGCGCGGCCGCTGTACGTCCACCCCGTGGGACCCACAGAACTCCGCCCACCAGTCCAGGCCGTACTGGTTGGCCTCCGCGTACGCGCGGGCGGTCTCGAGACCGTGGTGCGAACGGATGGTCGACAGTCGCGTCCCCTGCAGGACCGAGACCTTGGCCGTGGTCGAGCCACTGGCCCCCGCGCCCACGGTGTGGGCCTCGAGCACCACCACCGAGCTGCCCCGTGCGGCCGCGATCAGCGCGGTGATCAGGCCGGTGAAACCCGCCCCCACCACCACGATGTCCACGTGCTCACCCTCGGGGAACTCCGCCTCCGGGGGATCGATCGTCGTGCGTCGCCAGAATGATGTGCCCATCGTGCGTCTCCTCTGAGCTCGGTACGAACCTCGCGCGGCAACTGTAAGGCCGCGCACCGTGGCTCGCACCCGCTCGGGATCACCGCCCGATCACTGTGCGCAGGGTCGCGGCGAACTCCTCCGCGTCGCGCGCGACGAGTCGCGAGTAGCTCAGGACGAGGCCGGCGGTCGGGTTCCGCGCGGACTGCCCGCTCAGCGCCCGCGTACGCCAGCCGGCCCGCTCGAGCTGGCGCACCACCTCGTCGTCGTCATGGCCGGGCAGCAACACACAGAGATGCAACCCTGCCTCGACTCCTGTGACACGGAGCTCAGGGCACTCCCGAGACAGGGCGGAGACGAGGCGGTGGCGCCGGTCGCCGTACACCCGCGCCGCTCGCGCCAGGTGGCGGTCCATCGCTCCGGAGGCGATGAACGCGCCCAGCGCCTCCGCGGACAGCGTCGAGGGGCCGCGCCTGTGCACGACGAGCCAACGGTCAACCTCGCGACGCAGCGCGGTCGGCGGGAGACACCACGCCACCCGCAGGTCGGGGGCCACCGACTTGGACGACGTGCCCACGTACGCCACGTGCTGCGCCGCGGCGGGGAGCGTGGCGAGTGCGGGCAGAGGGGCCACGCCGTAGCGGAACTCGCCGTCGTAGTCGTCCTCGATCACCAGCGACCCGGTGCGGTGCGCCCAGTCGACCAGGGCCACGCGCCGGTTCACACTCATCCGGTGCCCCAGCGGGAAGTGGTGGGCGGGGGTCGTGAAGACGATCCCGCGGCCCGGACCCAACCGCGCCGCGTCCAGACCACCGGGCTCGACCGGGTGGAACCGCGCCTCGAGGCCCTGTTCGCGGGCCATGAGCAGGGCGCCCCGGTACCCGGGGTCCTCCATGTGGAACGGCACCGGGCCGTGGGCCGCGACGAACGCCGAACACAGGGCGGCGATCGCCGAGCGGGAGCTGTCGAACAGCACCGGGTCCGCCGCCGCGATGCCGCGGTGTCGGCGCAGGTGCCCGGCCAGTGCGGACCGGAGCGTGGGGCTCGGCTCCTCCCACGGATTGAGGCCCGCCAGCCCCTGCGCGGCCGCCGCCCGCACCGCGGAGCGCCAGGCCCGCTCGTCCACCAGCGCGACGTCCGGGATCCCGGGACGCAGATCGCGCGGCGACCTGCCCCGACGGGGCTCGGGGACGGGAGACGACGGCGACGGCGACGGCGACGGCGACGGCGACGGGGAGGATCGTGACGACGGGGCGTGTGACGACGAGTACGACGACGACGAGGTGTCGCCCCTTCCCCGTGTCCGCGCCCCGGCTCGCGCCGCCTGGCCCGCCCCGTCGGCGACCCGGGTCCCCGAGCCCTGGACGGAGTCGACGAACCCGGCGGCCGAGAGCTCGTCGAAGGCCCGGACCACGGTGCCGCGGGAGAGCCCGGTCTGCTCGGCGAGCGCGCGCGTGGAGGGCAGCCTGTCGCCGTCGACCAGGGAACCGTCGGAGATCAGGTCGATGATCGCGTCCACCAGATCCTCAGCGCCCGAGACCTCACCCAGGACCACCGATCCGGGACGGGCGGTGCGGGCCATGCTCCCCATCCTAGGCGTGCGAGGCCGCAAAGTGGTCTCTCGAATGTGCGGGAAGTGGACCTTCTCGCCTGTCCACTTGTCCGATGGGATGACCCCATGCAGATCTACCGCCAGTCCCGACGCCTCCGCGACGTGCGCTACGACGTGCGCGGCCCCCTGCTCACCGAAGCCGAGCGTCTCGAATCCCAGGGCCACGACGTACTGCGGCTCAATCTGGGGAACATGTACCCGTTCGGTCTCGAGGCGCGGCCCGAGATCGTGGAGGCGGTGAGTCGCGACCTCGGCAGCGGCCAGGCCTACTCGGACTCGCGCGGGATCCCGGAGGCCCGGGCGGCGGTGGCCGACCACTACCGGCGCTGCGGGGTGGCCGGGATCCGCGCCGAGGACGTGTTCCTGGGCAACGGGGTGAGCGAACTCATCACGCTGGTCCTGCAGGCGTTGATCGACCCGGGCGACGAGATCCTGGTCCCGGCGCCGGACTACCCCACCTGGACCGGCGCGGTGAACCTCACCGGCGGTGTGCCCGTGCACTACCTGGCCGACGAGTCCGACGGCTGGAACCCGTCGCTCGCGGACATCGAGTCGAAGGTCACCGCGCGGACCACGGCGCTCGTGCTGATCAACCCCAACAACCCGACCGGGGCCGTCTACAGCGCGGAGACAGTCCGGGGGATGGCCGACATCGCCCGCCGGCACGGGCTCGTCCTGCTCAGCGATGAGATCTACGAGAAGCTGCTCTTCGGCGGGGCCCGCCACCACCACGCGGCGCTCGCCGCCGGGGACGACGTCCTCTGCCTGACCTTCGGCGGGTTGTCCAAGGCGTACCGGGTGTGCGGATACCGGGCTGGATGGGTGGCCGCGACCGGGCCCCTCGAGCGGGCGCAGGACCTGCTCGAAGGACTCACCCTGCTGGCCAACATGCGGGTGTGCCCCAACGTCCCGGGTCAGTACGCGATCCCGGTCGCGCTGGCGGAGGACTCACCGTGGGGCGGTGACGTGATCGACCCCGACGGCCGGATCGAGCGCCAACTCGCGCTGGCGACCGAGCGCCTCAACGCCATTCCCGGCGTGAGCTGCGTGGCCCCCCGCGGCGCGCTCTACTGCTTTCCCCGGCTGGACACCGAGCGGTTCGGCATCCGGAGCGACGAGGACCTGGTGCTGGACCTACTGCGCTCCGAGCACGTGCTGGTGACCCACGGCACCGGCTTCAACTGGCCGGAGCCCGATCACTTCCGGATCGTGTGCCTACCCGACGCCGCGGTGCTCGAGAGCGCGATCGGCAGGATCGCCGGGTACCTCGAGCGGCGTGCCGGCCTCCACCGGCAGCCCGGCACTCCGGCGCGGACCCCGCATCCCGCGTGAGCCCGGCCCGGGCCCCGGGGCTCGGGCGCGACCGCGAGCGGGCCCGGGCCCGGGCCCGCGCCAACGAAAAGAGCGTTCCGCACACATCGCCCGAGAAGGGGGTGCGCGGAACGGTCTTATCGATGATGGGAGCGAGCGCGACGGCGCTAGGGCGAGCAAGGGGCGATCGCGAGGGCGCTGGGGCGGGGGTCAGTCCTCGAGAGCGGGCTTGATGTGATCCCACCCGGCGCCGAAGTTCTTGAGGAAGTTCGGCCAGTTGTGGAAGCCGGTGTCGGAGTAGTCGACCCGGTAGTCGACTCCGGCGCGGTCCAGCGCCTTCTCGAACGCCTTCGACCCCTCCAGCACGCCCATCTCGAGCACCTGGCCGACGATCATGCTCAGGGCGTCCGCACCACCGCGGTAGTGCTCGAGGTCGGCGGGGCCGGCGACGTTGCTCCCGGAGGAGAAGTACACCGCGGTGTTCCTCCGATCCCCGGCATGGGAGACGGTGCCATGCCGCTTCCACTGCTCGCTGCGGTGCGGGCCCCACATGTTCTCGACGTCACCGCCGCGGGTCTCGATCGTGCCGCGGACGGACTGGTATCCGAGCGCGTCCATGGTCGAGTAGTACCCGCTGAACGACATGACGCCCCGGTAGATCTCGGGATAGGTGGCCGCGAGGTGCATGGCCGCCTGACCACCCATGGAGGCACCGCCGACGGCGCTCTTGCCGTTGGTCTCCAGCCCCTTCGTCGCGAGCCCCTGCTCGACGATGCCCGGAAGCTCCCGGGTGAGGAAGGTCTCCCACTTGTTGTAGCCGAGCACGGGGTCGGCGCGGTCCCAGTCGGCGTAGTACGAGGCGTACGCGCCGGTCGGGATGACCACGTGGACGTTGTCCTCGCGCACGCGGTCGTGAATCCGCGCGTGATGGTTCCAGCCGGAGTTGTATTCGAGGGCGTCGACGCCGTCGAGCATGTAGAGCACGGGTGCCGGGCCTTCGTCGGTGATGCGCGAGGGCACGACCTCCAGGATGACCTCGCGCTTCATCGCCGCGGACGTGACCAGCCAGTACTCGTACTCGTCGGACGTGCGCTCGACCCCGATGAACTCGGATGTGGTGATGTTCTCGTCCACCGGGCGGGGCGCGTTCGGCAGCGGGTTGGCGGAGCCCTCACCGTCCAGCGGGAAGTCCGCAGAACCGACGGAGCCGATGAACCCGGTGGCCGACCCGAGCGGAACCGAACCGGCCGCCCCCATGATGGCCCCGAGGCTCTCGGAACCCAGCGTCGAGGGATCGATGCTGGCGGTCTGGGCAAGAGCAGGCGTGGCCGACCCGAGGGCCAGGGCGAGGACGAGAGCGCCGGCGGTGGCGGCGAAGCGGGGGATCCGGGAAGACATGCAGCTCCAAAGTTCCCAGTGACGACTCAGGAACCATAGCTGCCACCACCTCTCTGCCGGAATGGGCCAGCGGAGTTCACTCCCCCCGCAGCGCCTTCTCGACCGCGTCCCGTAGGTCCTCCGGCTTGCGGGTGGGACCGAACCTGTCGATCACTTTTCCGTCGCGGCCCACGAGGAATTTGGTGAAGTTCCACTTGATACGCCCACCGAGCAGCCCGGATTTCTCTGACTTGAGCCAGTCGTAGAGTGGGTGGGCTCCCGACCCGTTGACCTCGATCTTGGAGAACACCGGGAACTCCACGCCGAAGTTGCGCTCGCAGAAGGACCCGATCTCCTCATCAGAGCCCGGCTCCTGGTGCGCGAACTGGTCACACGGGAAGCCGAGTACCACGAAACCCTGGTCGCGGTACTCGTCGTACAACTCCTGGAGTCCCTTGTACTGCGGGGTGAAACCGCATTTGCTGGCCGTGTTGACCACCAGGACGACCTGTCCGGCGTAGTCCGCCAGGTCCTTCTCGCTCCCGTCGAGCAGATCAGCCCGAAAATCCGTGAGAGAGGTGTTGTCAGCGGGCACGGCGCGGCTCCTCGTCGTCGTCATGACGGGCGGGGGACACCCGCCGTCCGTCCCCGAGGCTTCCACACCCTCGCCCGCCCCGCACCTGGCTTCACCTCGCCCCGGATGCCCCGGACGCCCCGGACGGACCTGACACCTCGGGCATCCGCAACCCGGACACCGCCCCGATCACTCCGAGCACCGCGAGGAAGACCAGCGCCCACTCGACCCCTGCCAGAGCCAGAGCGGAGGTGATGCCGCCGATCACGAGCAGTATGACCCCCATGGCTGAATTGGAGACCGCGACGTAGGTCGTCCGCAGGTCTCCCTCCGCCACGTCCACGACGTAGGTCTTGCGGCCCACCCGCACCCCGGAGTGCAGGAGGGTGAGCAGGAAGTAACCGCCTACGAAGAACGCGGTACCCGGGCCGGACGAGCCGTCGACACCGAACAGTGGGACGGCGGCCACGAAGCCGAGCGTCACCACTGACGCGGCGGCAGCGGCCCCCGCCATAAGCCGGCGGCTGGACCGGTCGGCGACCCGGCCGAAGATCCGCCCCCCGATGAGCGAGGCGACACCGGAGGCCAGGATGAAGCCGCCGAGTCCGGCGAGCGCCCCGGTGCCCGCCGCCACGGACATGGACACGATGAACGGCGGGCTCAGCGAGGACACGAGGACCAGGCCTCGCACCGTGACGAACCGCCGGAACGTCCGGTCCTCACGGAACAGGCGGGCGGCCTCGGCGAACCAGGATCCGCCGCCCTCGCCCACCGGGTCGTCGGAGGTCCCGGCGGCCGACTCCCCCGCCGGCTCGGTGACGCGCGCGTAGACCAGGGCCGACAGCACCCACAGCGCGGCTCCACCGGCGAGGAGCAGGGCGAGGGCGCCGGCGCTCAGGTCGTCACCTCCGAGCGCGCGGATCGCCAACCCCAGGGTCACGGCCACGATCCCGGCCGCCGACGTCGCGAGACCGATGATCTGCCCTCGTTCCCCGGAGGGGATGGTGCGGCCCTGGACATCCTTGGACGCGATCGAGCACAGGCACCGCCCGAGGGAGAACACCACGAGCGCGGCCAGGATCCCCACCCCGGCGGCCGTGCCGCGGCCGAGTGCCGCGATCCCGGCCATCACCGCCACCGCGGCGGCCTGCACCGCGGCACCGGTGACGAAGACCCACTTGCGGTGGGTGACCCGCAGCACGAGTGGGGTGAGCAGCACCTGAGGCAGCATCGACCCCGACTCCCTGATGGGCACCAGCAGACCGACCAGCGCCGCGGGCACCCCGAGGACGTGGAACAGCCACGGCAGCACCGTGGAGGCATTGACCGCCTGATCTCCCGAGGACTGCAGTGTGTTGGCCGCCACCAGCCGCAGGCCGTTGCGGGGGATGTCGCGTTCAACCCGCTCCGGAAGATCGCCCCCGCCGGAGTGCTCGCGGGTGACGAGGGCGGAGTAGACGGTCTCGGCAGCGGTCACGGTCTGGAGAGCCTAATCGCCGCCCGCCGTAGCTCCCGGGGTACCCGGGATCGAGCGCTCCCCCATCGACAAGAGCGTCCCGCACACATCGGCCGAGAGACGGTGTGCGGAACGCTCTTATCGATGGCGCTGCGGCTGCAATGCCGCCGATGGCGCTGCGGCTCAGGCCAGCGGGCCACCACAGGTGGGCCAGGCGCCCGGCCCCTGTCCGGCGAGCACGCGCTCGCCGATGTCGATCTGCTGCTCGCGGGTGGCCTGGTCGGCGGTCGGGGTGTACTCGCCGCCACCGAAGCCGGTCCACGTCTGGGCGGCGAACTGCAGACCGCCGAAGTATCCGTTGCCGGTGTTGATGTGCCAGTCGCCGCCGGACTCACACTGGGCCACCTGGTCCCAGGCGCTCGCGGGCGCGGCGGAGGCGGCGGGGGCCGCCAGCGAGGCTCCACCCGCGGCGATACCGCCTGCGAGCATCGCGCCGGTCAGGGTTCGGACGAGCTTCCTCTGCATCTCTCGTGACCTCCTGAGGTCTCGTGTCGTGCATCGGGTGTCCAGCATCGGCCGTCGACCATCGACGGGGACGGCGGACGACCCTACGAGCGGGGTACGGGGGCGACGCAACCCCCGCGCGGCGAAAACGGGTGATCCGGGCGGGCTCGGGCGGCGGGAGTCGGGACCCTCACGGGCATCAGCGCTGCTCACAGGGTCGGTTCGGTGCGGCACCGCGACCGCCGGGCTCTGCAGTGAGATGGCTCACCTCGCCGTCGTCCCGCGTCGCGCTCCCGACCCATAGGCTCGGCGGCATGTCCGATCACATGATCCGCGTCGACGGGCGGCGCATCGCCGTGCACGAGTGCGGCGACCCCGCCGGGCAGCCGGTGATCCACTTCCACGGCACCCCGGGCTCGCGTCTCGAGATGGACTTCGGCTCGGACCTCGCCGAACGGGCGGGCGTACGGGTGATCGGCGTCGATCGCCCCGGTTACGGCCTGTCCGACCCCGGGCCGATCAGCCCGGGCGGGGTCGCGCGGGACGTCCTGGCGGTCGCCGACGAGCTGGGGGTGGCGCGGTTCGCCGTCTCGGCCTGGTCGGGTGGAGGGGCGTTCGCGCTGGCCACCGCCGCCGCAGCGCCCGATCGCGTCATGCGGGTGGGAATCGCCGGCGGCCTGGCCCCGTTCGATCGAATGCCCGGGGCGCGCGAGGCGCTGACCGCGGGAGATCTCGAGGCGCTCTCCCACTTACCGGGGGACCCCGCCCGCGCGGCCGAGCTGTTCCGGTCCGGCAACTCCGGGATCCTCGACGCGATGCTCTCGGTCAGGGACGACGAGACCGCGCCGTGGGTCGACTGGATGTGGGCGGACAGCGACGCGGCGGTGATCGCCGACCCCGCGGCCCGGCGGGCCCTGTTCGTGAACTTCCGCGAGGCGCTCCGGCAGGGCACCGGGGCGATCGCGTGGGACAACGTGGCCTTCGTCGGCCCGTGGGGCTTCCGGGTCGAGGACGTCCGCGCGCCCGTGCACCTCTGGTACGGCGACGACGACGAGATGGCCCCACCGGCCAACGGGCGGTGGCTGGCCGAGCACCTGGGCGCGGCCGACCTCACGATCTACGCGGGTGAGGGCCACCTGCTGCCGCTGGCCCACTGGGGCGAGATGCTGCGGGCGCTGACCACCTGCGGGAGCTGACCACCCCGGGGCGAACGGCTCAGCCGGCGACCGCGGCGGCGAGGTTGGACAGCGAGTCCTCGAGCTGCTGCTCGGACACCAGCGGGAAGGACACCTTCTTGAGGATCTCCTTGTCGGTGACCTTGCCCCAGTCGTAGGTCAGGCGGACCAGCGTCGACTCGGGCCCGCGGCTCTCGAGCTCCCAGACCCACTCCCAGCCGGGGGGCTCGGTGCCGGCGGGCGCGGTCTGCCACGCCAGGATCTTGTCCTTGCCGTAGCCGGTGACGTGGTTCTCGGTGCGGTACTCGCCACCCATGTGCTCACCCTCCATGTCCATGGAGAACACGTCGCCCACCTGCTGGATCCGGTCGGACTTGTAGTCCCCGCGGACGAAGCCCGAGCCGTCCAGCCTGGCGTGGTTCTCCGGGTTGGTGAGGATGTCGAAGATCTCGGCCGCCGAGTGGTCGATCACGCGCTCGACGGTGACGCTCGTAGATGTGGTCATGTCTCCCACCTTGCACGTCGGCGCCGTCCCGTGCATCCGGTCGCCGCGACCCGCGCCGGGTCGCCACCCCGGTGTGCTGCCGCTACGGTCGTCACCATGGACCAGTCGACACCGCCCCGGACCGAGGCGTCCCCGTCCGAGCCGACCCCGACCGGGGCCCACGCGACCCGGGGCACGGGGTGGGCCATGCCCGTCATCACGCTCCTCGGGGTGGCGGCCGCCATCGTGGCCGCGTTCGTCGGCAGCGGCGCCCTCGGCGGCACCCCGGTGGCCGAGGCCGCGGGCGGGGCGCTGTCCGCGGACGCCACGCCGGTGGCTCCCGCGGGCTCCGCGTTCGGCATCTGGAGCGTCATCTACCTGGGTCTGGTCGCCTACGCACTCTGGCAGCTGACGGCCACCGCGCGCCGGTCGGCCCGGCATCGGGCGCTGCGCCCGTGGGCGCTGGCCTCCGTCCTGCTCAACGCCGCCTGGATCTGGACCGTGCAGCTCGACCAGATCGCGGCCTCGGTGCTGGTGATCGCGGTCCTGCTCGGCGTGCTGGTCCGCATCATGTACCTCCTCGGCGCACCGCGGACCGGCGGCGTGGTGGAGCTGGTGGTCACCGACGGCACGTTCGGCCTCTACCTGGGCTGGGTGTCGGTGGCCACGCTCGCCAACACCTTCGCGTGGCTCGCGGCCGAGGGCGTCGACCCGGTGACCGGGGTCCCGCTCGGGCTCGTCGGCATCGTCGCCGCGGCGGGGATCGGGGTGGCCACGGCCGTGCTCAGCCGCGGCCGGGTGGCCCCGGCCCTGGCGACCGCGTGGGGACTGGCGTGGGTCGCCGTGGGGCGCACCAAGGGTCGGTTCGAGTCCGGGGCGCTGGTCTGGACCGCCGCCGTGGCCTCAGCCGTGGTGCTGGTGGTGGCCGTCGTCAACTGGCTCCGGGTCCGCCGGGCGACGCCGCCCCGTCAGGACGCCAACCTCCCCGGCAGGTCCTGAGGCGGGTCGTGCCGGGCGCGCACCTCGTCGACGATCCGGTCGCCGAGGATCTCCATCGGAGACCTGCCGTCGGGTCCGGGTTCGGAGTACTGCGCGGTATACGCGCGGTCCTCGTACCTGAGCAGCGCCGCGCGGGCCTCGTCCAGTCGGCGACCGAACACCATGGGCCACTCGGCCGGGTGCTGCAGCACGTGCAGTCGCATGGCGAGCTGGGTGCGGGACTCCGGGAGGTCCTCGAGCACCCCGCGGTACACCTGATCCGGGGTCAGCGGGGAGTCACGGACCGCCGCCCGGAGGAGGCTGTCCCTCTCGATGCCGCTCAGCGGGTCGCCGGGAACGGAGACCCAGAACGTCCGGTCCGGAACCGGGCCCACGCGCCTGCCCGCCACCCCCTGGCCGCCCGGGTCGCCGGTGCCCGGCAGCCACCGGTCGCGGGGACGCAACGGGTCCGAGAGCAGGCCGACGGCGAGCACCCGGTCCAGTTGCTCGGGGTGGGCGTCCAGCCAGTCGTGGATCACGCGGCACCCGCAGCAACAGCCCAGGAGGACTATCCCGTCGGACGTGTGGAGACCCACGAGCCGGGCCAGGTCCGCCACACCGGCGGCCGAGGCGGCGTCCCAGCTCCGCGGACGGTGGAGGCGGGTCTGTTCGGGCTCCGGCCACCGCACCCGGACCGCGGCGCGGGCGCCGAGGCGGACGGTGAGGTCGTCGACGAAGGCGTCCATCACCCCGGAGGACCGGCGATACGCCCCCTCGCCGTCGGCGATGAGAATCCTCATGATGGCCACCCCTCTGGCGGTCCGCGATCCAGGGGGTCGGCCTGGCGCGGGACATGCCTGTCCGCTGAACGTAGGACAGCTATGTAGCCATGTCAATAAGTTTTCATTGATAACTCGTGTTGGCGACCAACGCCCTTCCCGGCCCCGTTCACTTCACGAGTCGGCACTCGCTCGCCCTCGGACTCGGCGCGGTCGCGCTCTGCGTGGGCGTCGCGGTCCTCACCACCGGCATCGCGATCGAGCCGACGGCCCGGTTGGCGGGTTCGCTCGCGTGGCTGGTGGTCCCGGCCGGGCTCGGGGGTTACGGGGCGTACATCCTCGCCCTGCGCACCCTCGGCGCCACGCGCACGAGCATGCTGCTCTACCTCACCCCTCCGGTATCGGCGATCTGGGCGTGGGCGATGCTCGGGGACCGTATCGGGGCACCACAGGTCATCGCGATGGGGCTGGGGATCGTGGCGGTCCTGCTCACGGCGAATTCCGGCAGCGGCGGGCGGCCGGTCGCCGACTCCCCGGCCAGCCCCGGCGTCGTCCCGGACACCCCTGGCGTGGTCCCGGGCGGGGATACTCCGCGGCCGGACCGGCCACGACCTCCAGCGCACTCACATGCCGGCGGCGGGGCGGCCCCCGGACGTCTGCCCTAGGTGTATTGACCACGCAGGTTGTGTCACCCGTCGGCATGGCGAGATGAAATGAGGAAGACCTCCGTGTGAGGTGTGGAAGCGACCAAGCACCCACATCCACAACGGAGGTCTTCGTGTCCCACGCTAA
>NZ_AOSR01000028.1:0-46029 GCF_000349585.1 Dietzia sp. UCD-THP | reverse complement strand
GATTGGGAGACACACCCTAGAAGAACGCCGCCCAGACCAGGCCGACGATGAACATTGCGACCCCCAGGAGGAACTGCGTCCGGTTCTGTATGTCATGCCACAAACTCGCCACGAAACGCTTCTTGATGTCCGCCCAGCGTGAGAACGGCGGATCGCCTTCCCCGACCGGGCAACCGTCCGGCTCAGTTGCCATCCTCGGTTCCTTCCGCATCTGGGCCGGCGGCGTATACGGCATCGTGCACCGCGCCGCCGACTTCCTGTCCCGCCCACGCACCGACCCCGGCGCCGATTCCCGCCCCGATGAACGTGCCCACAGGCCCGAAGAACGACCCCGCAGCCGCTCCGGCAAGGGCCCCGCCGGCCATGCCGCCGCCGAGAGCCCCGCCCGTCTCGAGAATTGCTTCTGCGGCAGTGGTCTCCCCCCTGGCATACCCCGTGACGCCCTCGTACGCCGTGAACCCCCCGCCCGCGGGTCCGGCGAGCCGGCCGGCTCCCCGAAGCAGTCCGGCGGCCCGGCGCCCGGCGTCATCGGGCATCGGATCGGCCTTGTGCCGGCCCCTGGTCTCGGGGTCGTGCTCGTCCGCGAGAGCAGACGCCCCTTCTCTGACGGCCCCGCTACCCGCGGTGATGGCGGTTCCGAGAATCACCGCATCCGGCCCCGGGATGGTCGCCCTGTCCACCTCCGGCGGGATGGCCCGATACATCAAACCGGCTATGGCGTCGATCTCCCGGCCGTAGTGCTGATCCAGCGACCCGACGGTGGCCAACGCCTGGCCGAGCGCCTCGACATGCCCGTCGACGACCTCCTGGGTGATCTCGTCGCGGCCGGGAGCCGGTCCCACGGAGTCCTCGCCCACCACGAGCCCGGCGGCCTCGGCCTCGTCGACCCGGTCACGAACCGCCTGCACCGCCGGCCCCACCGCGGCGGCGGCCCGGGAGAGGGCGTCAGCCAGCTCCCCGAGACCGTCCGCGAGCTTGGTGACGTGCACCTTCTCGCCCTCGGCGGCGTCCAGGACCGCATCGGCTGCCACGCCGTTCCAGCCCACGTCCAGCGCTGAGCGCCCGGCAGCCAGAGCCGTCCGGGCCTCGACAGCCAGCGCCACCCGCTCTGCGACGGCGGAGCTCGCCGTCGTCACGCCCCCGACATCCCACCGTCTGACCCGGCCGATCGTGTACCCCACACCGGTCCTTCCTCCCGCGCCGTCACAGTGTCTGACGGCGCGCCGGCCTGTCTGGTTCCACGGGGGGCCGAACTCTCACCTCACCGTGCCGCCGGCGCGAGGTGAGGGCTCGGTTACCGGTGTGCGGTCCGGGGTAACGACCGCGTCACAATGCTCGGCCACACTCACTCCGGTACGCCCGCACGCCCGCCGCACAACTGGAGGCAACCACGTGTCCTACGTCCAACCCTCGGACTTCACCCGCGCGATGATCGACGCCGGAGCGAGCAAGGTCCGCATGTCCACGCGTGACACGCTCATTCGGAGCTTCATGGCGGGCGCTATCCTGGGCCTGGCCGCCGCGTTCGCCATCACCGTCACGGTCCAGACCGGCAGCGCGCTCCTCGGGGCGGTGCTGTTCCCCATCGGGTTCATCCTGTTGTACCTGCTCGGCTTCGATCTGCTGACCGGCGTGTTCACGCTGGTACCGCTGGCGCTGCTGGACAAGCGCAGGGGAGTGACGGTCCGCGGGATGCTGCGCAACTGGGGCCTGGTCTTCGTCGGCAACTTCGCCGGCGCCCTCACCGTGGCGTTCCTCATCGCCTTCATCACCACCTACGGCTTCAACCTGGCACCCGACGAGGTGGGCCAGCGGCTCGGCGAGCTCGGCGAGGAGCGGACCCTGGGCTACAAGGAGTACGGGGCGGCCGGGATGCTGACCCTGTTCTTCCGCGGTGTGCTGTGCAACTGGATGGTCTCGACGGGCGTAGTGGCGGCGATGATGTCCACCAGCGTGAGCGGCAAGGCGCTGACCATGTGGATGCCCGTGATGCTGTTCTTCTACATGGGATTCGAGCACTCGGTGGTCAACATGTTCCTGTTCCCGACCGGCCTGATGCTCGGCGGCGAGTTCTCGCTGGCCGACTACCTGGTGTGGAACGAGATCCCCACCGTCATCGGCAACCTCGTCGGCGGGCTCTGCTTTGTGGGTCTGACCCTGTACGTCACTCACGCCCGCACCAAGGCGCAGCGGCCGCTGCCGGAAGAGCCGGCCGAGCGCGAGGCCGACCGCGAGCCCGCCTCGGTCTGAGCGACACACGACCCCATCCGAGAGGAACCCCGATGACCCCCATCATGTCCAAGCACGACGCCGCGGCACACGTGGAGTCCGCCCGCATCCGTCAGGGACGCACCTGGGCAGAACTGGCCGATCACCTGGGCGCACCGCTGGTGTGGACCACCGCGGCCCTGCTGGGCCAACACCCGATGTCCGCCGAGCAGGCGCGGTCGGTGTGCGAACTCCTCGGCCTGGACGAGGCCGTGGCGGAGAGTCTGGCCCTGCAACCGAGCCGCGGTACTCCGCCGGAGGTGATGGCCGACCCGACGATCTACCGCTTCACCGAGGCCCTCTCGGTGTACGGGCCCGCGCTCAAGGCACTCATCCACGAGGAGTTCGGCGACGGGATCATGAGCGCCATCAACTTCTCGGTGGACTTCGCGAGGCGCCCGGACCCCGACGGGGACCGCGTGGTGATCACCCTGGACGGGAAGTTCCTCGACTACCGCTGGTGACGGCGCCCGGGCCGCCGGGTAGAACGACCGGCCCCCTCCGCGGGCGCCCGGGCCGCCGCCGGGCCGCCGAGCCACCGGGCCGCCGAGGGAGCCACCGCCGCCGAGCCCGGTGGCCCGCTACCTCGCGAACCTGCCGGCGAACGTCCGCAGCGGCAGATCCGCGCTGGTGACGACCCCGGCGGGTGCGGCCATGACCGACCTGATGGAGTTGAGCGCGGGTAGCCCGGTCACGGTCATGCCGATGGACGCGAAGTCCTCGGGATCGGAGAGGTCGACACCGGGTGCGGGGAAGATCATGTGCTTGTTGTAGATCTGCGGATCGCCCTTGATCATCGTGATGTAGCACCCCTTGATGTCCCACTCGGGCTCGGTGAGCGGGGTCATCTGCCACTCGAGGTGGGTCTCGATCCGCGAGACCCCGTCGACCATCCCCAGGTACTTGATGTAACTCCCGCCGAGGGACCCTTTAGGTAGCCGGTACCAGCCCAGGTCGACGTCCTCGGTGCAGGCGCCCAGTTCGCAGTCGAACACCACCTCGTCCAGCTCGAGGTCGAACGCGTCGGCCATCATGTACACCGAGTCCGCGAACACCTCGGTGTACTTGCGCAGCATCCCCGGCAGCGCGGGATCGTCGACGGGCCTGCCGTAGCCGACCTCCGTCCAGGTGTCGGCGGAGTGGTGACAGGACACGTCGACGGACTCGATCGTGGTGACGTTCTCGATGTCGGCCACGTCGGCCGAGGCGACCAGGCCGAGGATCTGGTTGAGGCCCGGGTTCATGCCGGTTCCGTAGAAGGTCGCCCCGCCGGCCTTCGCGGCCTCGTCCAGGATCGCCCGCCACGACCGACCGGACGGGTGCGGATGGTTGAGGTCGCGGTGATGGCCGGTGATCCAGTCCGCTGTGGTGACGACGTTGATGCCGGCCTCGAGGACCTTCAGGTAGAGCTCCTCGTCCGGGAAGACACCGTGAAACGTGAGGACGTCCGGACGTGTGGCGATGATCTCCTCGACGGTGCCGGTCGCGAGAATCCCGACCGGCGCGATGCCGGCCAGCTCGCCTACGTCTCGGCCGACTTTCTCGGGCGAGTAGCAGTGGACGCCCACGAGTTCCAGATCCGGGTGGCTGCCGATCCGCCTGATCATCTCGCTGCCGACGTTGCCGGTGGCGACCTGGAACACGCGGGCGGGATCACTGGTGCTGCTGGTCATCTGAGGTGTCACCTTCCGAGGAGTGAATGATCGGGATAGAACTGGGTAGCCCACGTCCGCAGGGCGGTGAACCCTTCGTATTCGCCGGGGGCGAGCGCGGCGGGGTCGGAGTACTTCTGGTGCCTCCAGATGGCGAGGTCGGCCTCGAACTGCTCGATCACGCCGCGGCCGTGCCTGACCGCGCGCTCGGCGGACTCGTCGTCGCCCAGGTCCGATCGCCGGCGGATCCAGACGGAGAACCGGACGTCACAGGTCTCGTCGTCGACCGGGGTGACGCAGGTCGCGGTGCGGTTGTCGACCATCCCGTGGCTCCGGGTGACGGCGACCCCCAGCCCGCCGTTGATGGCCTCGACCCCGCTGTCGACCTCCTCGATCGACCCCGGTGAGCCCTCGAACGCGATGGTGAAGTCAACGTAGGAGACGGGCTCGTCGAAGTCCTGCCTGGTGAAGACCGGGATGATCGGCACCTTGTGGACGAACTCGAAGTGCGCGAAGTCGACCCCGTTCTCCAGGACGTACTGCGGATGGAGGTGGAGCCGCTCCTCGACGAGCGTGGTCCGCGGGTGGCACGGGTGGTAGTCCTCGGCGCGCGTGCCGTCGTCCCAGCTGGTGAAGACGTCGGGCACGTCGAAGTACGGCTCGCGCCCCTCGAGGTCGTGCCAGATGTAGATCGACTCGTTCCGCTCGACCACCGGGTACGTCCTGATCTTGCGGCCGAGGTTCGGGCGGTCCGCGTAGGGGATGGCGGTGTTGCGCCCGTCCGGGTTCCACTGCCAGCCGTGGAAGGGGCACTGGATGGTCTCGTCGACGACGGTGCCGCCGTGGCCGAGATGGGCGCCGAGGTGTTTGCAGTACGCGTCCATGACGGTGGCCCGGCCGGATCGGCTCCGCCAGGTCACCAGGTCCTCCCCGAACGCGGTGACCCGGTGGACGTGGCCGACCGGGACCTCGGCGGACCACGCCACCTGGAACCAGCCGGTCGGCTTCATGGGGAGCGGGGGCTTGGGCATCGGCGGACTCCGTTCTCGGCTCGAACCGGCAGGAGGTGGCAACGGCCATCCACAAAAACAGAATGGCGATTCTGCGACGGTAGCATCGAGCCGTGGAGGCCACAGGGATTACGACGACGACGACGACGAGGACCGGCGACCGTGAGGAGAAGCTCCACGGCTACCGCCGACAGATCCTCCGCGCCGCGGAGCGCGAGTTCGGCAAGGCCGGGTTCGCCGCCACGCCGATGAACGCGATCGCGGCCACCGCCGGGTTGTCCCTGGCCACCGTGTACAAGTCCTTCTCCGGCAAGGCGGAGATCTGGGACGCCCTGCACCGCACGCGGATGGACGCCCTGCTGGAGGCGGTGCGCGAGGCCGACGCCGGGGAGCCGGGGCTCGAGCGCCTGCTCACCGGGCTGCGTCGGGTCTTCCTCTTCCTGGCGGCGCACCCCGCCTACCTCGAGATGAACCTCCGGGCCGGTGGGGGATGGGCGAACAGCGTGGAGGGCGCCCACGGGATCCAGCGCACGGTGTGGAGCTCTGGCCTCGAGGTGATCGCCGCCGGGATGCAGGCCGCGGCGGACCGGGGGGAGCTCGCCGGCCTCGATCCGCGCATCGCCGCGGGGATGGCGATCTCCGCGCTCCAGGTGTGGTTGTCCGAGTGGGTGGCGTCAGAGCGCGCCGAGGATCCGGAGGTGCTCGTCGACGACATGACGCGGCGGCTGCGCCTGCTGTTGACCAGTTGTGCTGACGATTAGCCCGGGTACCTCTCGGCCGCCAGGGCGCTGAGCCGCCGCAGGAAGCGGCGGAACAGCAGGTTCATCACCGGGCGGATCACGGAGATCGACAGGTTGGTCACCGCGGTGCCGTGCATCGCCAGCGTCCACGTGAGTCGGCAACCGCCCTCGGTGGGCACGATGTCGTAGGCCTCGGCGAAGGCGTGGATCCCCTTGGTGGAGCTGGCGTTGAAACGGAACGCCATCCGGCGCTCGGGCTCCCACGCCAGGAACTCCTCCTCGCCGACCAGGCCGCCGAGCATGTGGACGGTGCGGGTGGTGCCCACGCCGTACGGGGGCTCGCTGGTCCAGACCACCTTGGTGATCACGCCCGCCCAGCGCGGCCACGAGTCGGCGTCGACGAAGATCTCGAACAGCTGTCGCGGCGTGGCGGGGATCGCCACGCTGTTGGTGAAGCGGAACCGGGCGGTGTCGGTGTACTCGACGTCCACCGGTTCACAGGGGTGCATGGTCGGCATCGCCCCTCCTCTCGTCTGACCCCTGGAGGTCCATGTCCCGAGGGTTGAACACGTTCTTGTCCCGTGGGTCGTTCAGGCGGGCCGTGCCCTCACAGAACAGGCGGGCCGAGCCCTCACAGAAACCGCTCAGGAGCCCCCGACTAGCCTGGGTTCATATCGGCGCCGCGACAGGTCGGCGCGCCGCGAACCGCAGATGGACCCCATGTCAGAGCCCAGAACCGTCGCCGCCCGCTCGTCGCTGGCAGGCGTGACCGCTTTCCTGCGCAACTCTTGGCGCACCCTCACCGCCATGCGCACGGCGTTGATCCTGTTGTTTCTGCTCGCCGTGGCGGCGATCCCGGGCGCGCTCCTGCCCCAGCGCAGCCTCAACGAGGGCAACGTCAACGACTACATCGCCGAGAACGGCTGGCTGGGCGAGTTCTACGACCGCCTGCAGCTGTTCGACGTGTTCTCCAGCTGGTGGTTCACCGCCATCTACGTCCTGCTGTTCGTCTCGCTGGTCGGCTGCCTCACCCCGCGCTGCTTCGAGCTGGTCAGGCAGTTGCGCACGCCCCCGCCGCTCACGCCCCGCAACCTCGCGCGGCTGCCCCACCACGCCGCGTACCGCACCACGGCCTCGCCCGAGCAGGCCGCCGACCAGGTGCAGTCCCAGCTCAAGGGTTGGCGGGTGCGGCGTAACGACGGCGACGGCCGCGTCCCCGGCACCATCGAGCTCTCCTCCGAGCGCGGCTACACGCGCGAGGTGGGCAACATCGTCTTCCACTTCGGCCTCCTGGCGCTGCTCATCATGTTCGCGGCCGGAAAGTTCGTCTACGCCGAGGGCATGCGGGTGATCATCGCCAATGCCGAGTCGCCGGCCTTCTGCAACACGACCCCCAGCGCGTACGACACGTTCCGCGCGGGGATCCTGGTCGACGGCACCGATCTCGAGCAGTTCTGCATCAAGATCGAGGACTTCCGCGCCGACTACCTGCCCAACGGCCAGGCCGAGATGTTCACCTCCAACGTGCGGTTCACCGAGGAGGTCTCGACGACCGATCCGCAGACGTGGGAGCCGTACGAGATGCGCGTCAACCACCCGCTGCGCGTGGGCTCGACCCGCGTCTACCTGCAGGGCCACGGCTTCGCGCCCACCTTCACGGTCACGTTCCCCAACGGCGAGACCCGCACGGACACCCAGCACTGGCAGCCCACCGAGCTGCAGACGTTCTTGTCGTCGGGCATCATGCGCTTCGACCCGCCGGCCGGCTTGTACCCGGATCTGATGGAGCGGCGCACGCAGCAGATCGCCGTTCAGGGCCTGTTCGCGCCGACGGCGTCGTTCGACGGAACGCTCCTGAGTTCCCGCTTCCCCAACATGGACGACCCGGCCGTGGCGATCGACGTCTACCAGGGCGACGCCGGCCTCGACACCGGCCGTCCGCAGTCGGTCTTCTCGCTGGACTCGGACCTCATCGAGTCCGGCGCCCTCGAACGCCAGGCGCGCGTCAACCTCTTCCCCGGCGAATCCACCACCCTGCCCGACGGCACCGAGGTCCGTTTCGACGGGGCCGAGGAGTTCATCAACATCCAGGTCTCCGAGGACCCCACGCAGCTCTGGGTGGGAGTCTCCGCCGCGGTGATGATGGCCGGTTTGATCCTGAGCCTGATGGTGCGGCGCCGTCGGATCTGGGCGCGGGTGTCTGTCGACGACGCAGGCGTGACCCGTGTCGACCTGGGGGGCCTCGCCCGGACGGACCGGATGGGCTGGGGATCGGAGTTCGACGAGCTCCGGGACCGGCTCGTCGCAGCGGCGGCCGTCACACCTGTCTTGCCCGAGGAGCCCGACTCGGGACACACTGCAACCAGTCGCGGCACCGCCGGCGACGCTCCGCGGAAGGACGACACCCGGTGAACTCTCTGATACTCGCCCAGGGCCTGCCCATCGACGAGACGCTCTCGACGTACAGCGACCTGGCGTTCCGCACGTCGTTCGCCATCTATGTCCTGGCGCTGATCGCCTCGCTGATCTACTACGCCGGCTTCCGGGTGGAGAAGGTCTCGCCGAGGCAGCTCGCCGGCGCCGGCGGGCCGGGACTCACCGAGTCCACGTCTCTCACCGATACCGGCGACGAGGACCGCGCGTCCGCGGGCAACGTGCGCTGGGCGCGTATCGCGCAACTGTTCGTCACGATCGCCTTCGTGTTCAGTGCGTCCTCGCTGGTGCTCCGCGGTGTGGCGACCGACCGTTTCCCCTTGGGCAACATGTACGAGTTCATCCTGGCCACCACCGTTCTCGCGGTGGGCACGGGACTGGTGTTCCTGCGCAAGCCCGCGTTGCAGGTGGCGTGGCCGTTCGTCCTCGCCCCGGTGTTGCTGCTGCTGTTCTTCGGCGGGACCCATCTGTACTCCGAGGCCGCCCCGGTGGTGCCCGCACTGCGCTCGTACTGGCTACCGATCCACGTGACGATCATCTCGTTGGGCTCGGGCATCCTGCTCATTCCGGGCGTCGTGTCGATCATGTACCTGCTGCGCGTGTGGCAACCCCAGGGTCAGGAGAAGGGGTGGGCCACGCGACTGACCCGGCCGCTGCCCGCCGCCGAAACCCTGGACCGGTTGGCGTACCGCACCACGGTGATCGGCTTCCCGATCTACAGCGTGGGCATCCTGCTCGGGGCGGTCTGGGCGGAGAGCGCGTGGGGCCGCTTCTGGGGCTGGGATCCCAAGGAGACCGCGTCGTTCATCTCCTGGGTCCTCTACGCCGGGTACCTCCACGCCCGCGCGACCAGCGGCTGGGGCCCCAAGAAGGCGGCGTGGATCAACATCGCGGGTTTCGTGGTGTTGGCGTTCAACCTCTTCTTCATCAACATCGTGGTCTCGGGCCTGCACTCCTACGCCGGGCTGAACTGAGGCACCCAGCCCCGCCCCTGCCCAGCCCGCCGGGCCGGACCGGGCATCCGCGCGAGCGCCTGCCCACTCCTCGCAGAGCCGCCCGTCGCGATGAACTCTCGCCTGCGCATACGTGACGGCAGGAGTACGTCCAGGGGAGCGGCTGGCACAGGCGTGCGGCTGGCACAGGGGTGCGCGCAGCCCCTCAGAGCTGCGCGAGCAGGTCCTTCCAGACGGGCTTCCAGTAGTCGATCGCCTCGGCCGAGTCGAGCTTGGTGTGCGTCAGCCCGACTGACGCCTTGCCGTTCTTCTTGTCGCTGAAGTTCAGGGCCACGCGGGTGCCGTCGGCCAGCGGGACCCGCCAGTAGCGCCACTTCTCGCTGCTCGACGTGGTCGCCGGCGCCTCGACCTCGACGCCGCCGAACTCCTCGCGGTCGCCCGCGAGCGCCACCCACGCCTGCAGCGCCGCGTCCATGTCGCCGGTGATGGTCCGCGAGGTGGACATCTGGAAGTCGCCGGTGCACGACTGGCCCGGAACCCGCAGTCCGGCGTGCTGCTCGTAGGCGATGGCCGTGCCCTGGGCCCACCACTCGGCGCGCTCGACCGACTCCGGCATCATCCCCAGGGCCGCCTTCGCGATCGCCGAATGCGCCATCTCCCGCGCGCCGGCCTGCTCGAGCATCTCGACCCACTCCTCCCATGGGCGGCCGGTGGCGGAAGCGATGGCGGAGGTGTTGGACGGCTTGGTCATGCCCTCATGCTGCCCCAGCGGGGTGCGTGCGGTCGTCGGTTCCTCCCGGAGCCGCTCCGAGAAGTGTGCTGCCCTCCGGTGCCCTGCACCCCCTTTGCAGGGCAGACCAGGTCAAGCGGAATTCCCGAGCGCGAGGGAGTACCACGACCAGGACCGAGACCACGACGACGACGAGTTCCGCCGCCGCGACACTGCGTCGTCCACCTGCTGGACCGACCGTGCAGGTGCCAGCGACCGCGGCTCCCAGCGAACTGCCAGCGAACTGCCGGGGAACCGTCACGATCCCTCGGCATACTGTGCTCGTGAACGCCGCAGCGACAAGCGCCCCCGACACCCGCCCCGAGGCCCGGGTCCTGGTGGTCGACGACGAGGAGAACATCGTCGAGTTGCTATCTGTCTCTTTGCGGTTCCAGGGATTCGAGGTCGAGGCCGCCCGCACCGGCGCCGAGGCGATCGACAGGGCCCGCAGCTTCCGCCCCGACGCGGTGATCCTGGACGTGATGATGCCGGTCATGGACGGTTTCGACGCGGTCAAGCGGCTGCGGGCCGACGGTTGTGATGCGCCGGTACTGTTCCTCACCGCCCGGGACGCCGTGGCCGACAGGGTCGCAGGGCTGACCCTGGGGGCCGACGACTACGTGACCAAGCCGTTCAGCCTGGAAGAGGTGGTGGCCCGGTTGCGCACGATCCTGCGGCGCGCGGGGACGCTCTCCGGGGCCGAACGCAGCTCGCGGCTCACCTTCGCGGACCTGGAACTGGACGAGGACAGTCACGAGGTCCACAAGGCGGGCCGGGCCGTCGCGCTCTCGCCCACCGAGTTCACTCTCCTGCGGTACCTGATGGTCAACGCGGGGACGGTGCTGTCCAAGGCCCGCATTCTCGACCACGTGTGGGACTACGACTTCGGCGGCGACGGCGGGGTGGTCGAGTCGTACGTGTCGTACCTGCGCAAGAAGATCGACACCGAGGAGCCGAGGCTCATCCACACCATCCGCGGCGTCGGCTACGTGCTGCGCGAACCACGCTGATGCCTGGCTCGCCTGCCCGGCCCGCCTCGCCGTCGTCCCTGTCGACGTCCCCATCGTCGACCCCGCCGTCGTCCCCATCGTCGACTCCGTCCGCGTCTCCCGCCCCGCGGCGTCGTGCGGTCCCGCTGCGGGTGAGCCTGGTGGTGCTCGCGGTGGTCCTGACCGCGCTGGCGCTGGTGGTCTCGGGGGTCGCTGTCACCCGCGCTCTGGAGGCCTCGATGCTCGAGCGGACCGACGCCGCGCTGCACCAGGCCGAGCGCGGGTGGGCCCGCCCGATGGGCGACCTGCCCGCCGAGGCGCCGCCCCCGCCTCCCCGCGCGCCCGGTCCGGAGAGCCCGCCGAGCCGGTACTTCGTTCAGGTCCGGGATGCCGACGGCGCGATCGTCGTGGCGATCAACGACGAGGACTCCGCCCCCGACCTCGAGTCGCTGGACCCGGACACCCCCACGACGGTCCCGTCCACGGCGGACGGGTCGACCTCCTGGCGGGCGCTGCGGTTCGACGGCCCCGGAGGGGAGAGCGTGACGGTCGCGATCCCGCTGACCGAGAACCGGGCCGTGGTCCAGCGGCTGGTCTACCTGCAGGTGGGCATCGGGATCGCGGTCCTGGCGCTGCTCGCGCTGGCCGCCTACGCGACCGTGCGCCGAAGTCTGCGGCCGCTGCGGGAGGTGGAGCGGACGGCGGCGGCGATCGCGGGCGGGGACCTGTCCCGACGGGTGCCGGAGCGCGACCCGCGCACAGAGGTGGGGGCGCTGGCCGCCGCGGTCAACGCCATGCTCTCCCGCATCCAGACCTCGATGGCCGACGCCGCCGAGGCCGAGGACGCGGCCCGCCGCTCCGCCGAGGCGGCCCGCGACTCCGAGGCCACCGCGGTGCGGTCCGAGGCGGCAATGCGTCGGTTCGTCGCCGACGCCGGCCACGACCTCCGGACCCCCCTGACGACGATCCGCGGGTTCGCCGAGCTCCACCGGCAGGGCGCTTCGGGCGACACGGACAGGCTGATGCGGCGCATCGAGTCCGAGGCCGGGCGCATGGGCGTGATGGTGGAGGACCTGCTGACCCTGGCGCGGCTCGACGAGCAGCGGCCGCTGGCCCGCGAGCAGGTGGACCTGCTGGGTCTGGCCGCCGACGCGGTCCACGACGCGCGACTTCTCGCCCCGGGCCGGCGGATCGGGCTGGAGGTCATCGAGGGGCCCGGAACACCGGAGGTGCTGGGCGACGACACGAGGCTGCGTCAGGTCCTGGGCAACCTGGTCGACAACGCCCTGGCCCACACCCCGCCGGACGCCGACGTGACGGTGCGGGTGGGCACCCGCGGCAGCGACGCGGTGCTGGAGGTGGCCGATCGCGGACCGGGGATGACGCCCGAGCAGGCCACCCGCGCCTTCGAGCGCTTCTACCGCGCCGACACCTCCCGGACCAGCGCGACCGGGGGGAGCGGGCTCGGGCTGGCGATCGTGTGGTCGCTGGTGGAGGCGCACGGCGGGTCGGTCGGCGTGGAGACCGCCGCCGGCCGGGGTGCGACGTTCCGGGTGCTGTTGCCGCGGGTGCGGGCCTGAGGGACGACGACGAATGCGCTGACGGAATCTACCCGCGCGGCTGGATCGAGCAGAGAGCGGTGGCGCCGGCCGGGCAGCGTCCCGCCCTGTCGTGCCGGTCGGACCGGCCTCAGGACCACTGCTCCACAAAGGCGAGGGTGGCGGCGTCCGCGACCTCGGGGTCGGAGGCGGTGAGGAAGTGCTGGCCGCCCTCGACGATCTGCAGCGTGGCGGACAGGGAGCCGGTGAACCGGGCGATGCCGTCTTCGGCGTTGGCCACCGAGTACACCTGGTCGGCGGTGCCCTGCAGCCAGAGCACAGGGCAGTGCACGTCGCTCAACCGTGCCTCCGGGCCGTCGCGGTCGCGGAGGTTGATGGAGCTGGTGCGCAGGCGCCGCCGACCCTCGTCTCGTCGATAGTTAATGCGATAGGTCTGGATCCAGAAGTCACGCTCGGCGTCGGAGACGTTCTCGCCGAGGCCGGCACCGAGTACCGCCACCACGAAGTCGTCGTCCTCCGCCGAGGTGGTGATGCTCAGGATGAGCGCCACCCCGCAGCCGGGAGACCGCACGATGTCGTAGATTCTCGCCGAAGCCAACTCGACGCCGCTGCGGCCCATCACGGTGAACCACCGGCCGGGCGCGACGTTCTCCGGCCGCTGCTGTGCGTCCGCGCCAGTTGACTGCTCGGCGGGCTCGGATTGCGCGACCGGCGTGGTCGTCGCGGGTGCCGTCGTTGTCGTCGCCCCGGACTCCGACTTGTCGCCAGTCGCCCCCGGCTCCGAGTCGACCGCGGGCGCGTCGTCGGTGGACGGGGATGACGGGACCGATGACTTGTCGCTGGACGGCTCGACGCCCTCTGGGTCGGCATCCTCGGACTGCAGGGCGGTCGGGGCATCGGCCTGAACAGCCATCATCCGATTCGACTGGGCCGAGAGGACGGGCCACTTGCCGGGGGTCGGACGGGTGGGGGCCGCCGTGGCAGCCCGGTCGACCCCACACTCGGCGTGAGCGAGGATCAGGGTGAGGTTCCAGCGCTCGGCGCCGCCCGTGCCGGTGGCATTGACGCGCAGCCGCAGCTGGGACAGGGCGTATCCGGGACCCTCCTTCCTCACGTGCTGGAGGGTGGCGACGTAGTCGTAGCTGCCCCAGCTCCGGTACCCCGTCTGCTCCGAGTTCGGACCGGGCATCGCCACGCGGACCTCCTGCTCGAAGAGACCGTTCCGCCCCAGGATCACCGGCCCGTCAGAGCTCAGGGTCGCCGCCCCGGCGGTGGGGGAGCAGGCCGCGGTCGCGCGAATCGGGTTCCTGCCCGAGTAGCTGACCAGGTCCGCCCCCAGGATGCTGGCCGTCCGCACGTCCAGAGATCGGGTCTCGGAGACCGCGCCGGCGGTGGCGGCGGCCACGCCGGTGGGGTTCCCGTTCTCGCACCGCGACTGCGCATCGAGCGTCGAGCACGAGAATCCCACGGTGGTCAGGGGGAGCAGGAAAGTGGGAAAGGAGCCGGTGCTGCTGTGCGTCGCCGGACCGACGACCTGGCGGGACGTGTCGGGGCTCTGGCGGAAGGCGGTGACGGCGCCGACGTCGCTGTCCCGGACCGCTCGTTCCATCTGGCCGAAGGTCGACATCGCGCGGGCGAAGCGCGTGTTCTGGTGCGGATTGGCGGCCCCGAACTCGGCCGCGCCCACTGCGCTGTCGGACCACGTCGCCTCGGTGGGCCGAATATGCCCAGCAGGATCTCGGGCTCGCCACCAGCGCCTGGATCGGCTCGATGGTCGTGGCCGCGTACACGATGGCCGGCGGCATGCTCGCGGCCGTGTGGACCGACCTCGTCCAGGGCGTGCTCATGGTGGTCATGTCCGTGGGGCTGTTCATCTTCGCCGTCCAGGTGGCAGGCGGCTGGATCCCCATGCTCGACACCATCTCCACCACGAGCGCGGAACTGCTCTCGGTCGCGCTGCTCGGGATGTTCACCGACACGTGGCAGATGGTGTTCATCGCCGTGCCGATCTTCGCGGTGATCATGATGCTGCTCGGCTCCCTGCACTCCGACGGGTCCTGGGAGAGGGTGTCGACCCTCGCGATCGTCGCCTACTGCTCGGGGCTGGGAGTGCTGGTGCTGTGGTCGATCCTCACCGCGGCGGGTGACGCGATGCTCTGGGGCCTGCCGATGTCGATGGGAGTGATCTTCTATCTTCTATGGCCCTACACGGCCGTGGGTGCGGGCCTGCTCTAAGCCCTGGTCTTCGACCGGACGATCGACGAGAAGCGGCTGGCTGCTGCGGTCTGAGCACCGCCGCGGGCTCCCGCAGCCGCTGACTTGGGGTCGGCCCGCCGATGTGCCGGGAGCGCTTCCGTCGCCGAGCCGGGCGGACGACGATGGAGACACGCGGCGAAGGGAGCGACATGCGCCTCGATGCAGACGGGCCTCAGGACGGGGGCGCACACGGGGAGCGCCACGAGACCGAGGCGCAGCGGATCGACCGCAACTGGATCGAGCTGCTCCAGGAGCTACGCATTGTTCAGACCGGCGGCCAGGTGCTCACCGGCTTTCTCCTGGTGGTGCCGTTCCAGCAGCGGTTCGCGGACATCAGCGGCGGGAGCCGCGTCCTCTACCTGCTGGTCCTGTCGCTCGCCCTCGCCTCCACGGTGGTGCTGCTGGCCCCGGTGATGATCCACCGCGCGGTGTTCCGCTCTCACCGCAAGGACCTGGTGCTGCGCTTGTCCGCGGTGCTGGCCCGGATCGGACTGGCCATGCTGTCGATCGCGTTGGTCGGGCTGGTGGCGTTGGTCTTCTCGTTGGTGCTCGGGACGGTGGCGGGGTTCGCGGCCGGGGCGGTGATGGCGGTGCTCGTGGTGGTCATGCTGTTCGTGGTGCCCGCCCGGGTCCGCCATCACTCTGCGACCAACCCGTACGTGGCCGACTGAGTGCCGGCCGTGGTATCGCGCGCCACGCGGCGCACCATTGTGTGTCCGGAATGACCTGGCGCTCGCCCACGCGGGTGGGACAATGGGGTTCGATCCGGCCCGCTACAGCGCAGGGGGAGGTGGCCGTTGCCGATGGCGTCGATGGAGCTGTACTCCCGTTCCGTTGACCGGCAGCAGAACGCTGCCGCCGAGCAGGCCCGCGCCCGACTGGATGCGGGTTTCCGCGAGTGGTCCGGCCAGCGTGCCGCGCTTGCCGCCGACGGGCTCGGCCGTAATCCGCTGCGCCGGGTGCCGCGCGGGTGGCCGGAGGCGACGGCCACCCGGGTGGAGGTCGCGGCCCGGGAGGCCTGCGTGATCGACGAGCAGGGCGCGCAGACGGAGGCGTCCCGGCTGCTGTGGTCGGCCGTCGCCAAGCTCGTCGGCGCCGCGGTCTCCCTGGCGGTCCCGCTGGGGATCGTGTTCGCGCTGGTGGTGGGGTCATGACGGTTCCCTGTGATGGCGCTGTCGAGCAGGTGGCACTGTGTTGAGGCTCATCGTTCCCGTGGTCATAGGCCTGCTGTTCCTGGCGATCATCGCGGGCTGGTTCTGGTACACCACGTGGCTGGTGCGCTCGGCGATCGAGGAACTCGCCCACCGCCGCAGGCTGCTGGCTGGAGTGGATCCGCTGCAGGTGACGGCGAGGAAGGCGACCGCGTCGGTCGAGGAGGCCCACGACGAGGCGCACAGGGCGCTCTCGCTGGCGGTCGAGTCCTGGTACGACCTGCGGGAGAGCCGTGCGGTGGGGACCGCACTGGTCGAGAGGTTTCCGAAGATCGAGGAGCGGGCCGCGCGGGACCCGGAGTTCCTGGATGTTCTCGAAGACGCCGATGCGCTGCTCAACGACACCCGGCCGGGAGAGGACGAGATCGACGAGCTACTCGGGCGGACAGCACGCATGGACGAGCTGAACCTGCGGCTCAGGGCACTGGTGCACCAGTACGACGCCGCCGGGAGGCGCGGGCTGGGACGCTTCTTCCCGCAGGGTCGGCAGTAGAGGGGCACCGGCTGCGCGGGCCTTCTCCTGCGTTTCGGTCGTGCTCAGCGCGGAGATTAGCCCCGGTCAGCGCGATAGCCACGACCAAACCTCGCCAGCGTGACCGGCACCAGGACTCGGGCAGGCGTCGGGCGCGTAGGCCGAGCGCGTGGGTCGGGCATGTAGCGCGGCACGGCCAAGAACGCATGTGACAGCAATGGCGCTCGAGCAGACTCAGAGATCCCCCGGCAGCTTGTCGCGCCGGATGTCCCGCCACGTCGACTGCCGCAGCACCCCCTCCTCGGTGAAGCCCTGGTGGCGGACCTCCACCACGAGCTTGGGCAGCACCCAGATGGCGTCCCGGCGGGCGTCGGACGGCAGGTCCTCGAGGAACGGGCTGGTCTTGCGGCGCAGCGGTTCAAGCTCCTCGAGTAGCGCCCTGCCCTGCCGGTCGGAAAAGCCGGTGCCCACGCGGCCGATGTAGGTGAGCCCCGTTTGCGCGGGCAGGCCGAGCAGCAGGGAGCCGAGCGAGCCGGAGCGCCCGCCCTTGCCCGGCCGCCAGCCACCCACCACGGCCTCGGTGGTGGTGAGCAGCTTCTCCTTGAGCCAGGTCTTGGCCCGCTTCCCCGACTGGTAGTGGGAGTCCCGGCGTTTGGCCACGATGCCCTCCCAGCCGAACTCCTCGGCCTCGGCCAGTGCGCGGTCACCGGGGCCATCGAGCACGCTTGGCACATGGACCCGGTCGACCGCGTCCAGTGAGGGGGTCAGCAGGTCGAGCACCTCGCGACGCCGCTCCCACCGCTCGCGTCGCAGATCCACCCCGTCGACCTCGAGCACGTCAAAGACGAACAGGTGCACCGGGCCGATCGACGAGTCGTCTCCTTCCGCGGCGGCCTGCTTGGCCAGCGCGGAGAACTCGGGCACGCCGTCGGGGCCGGGGACCACCAGTTCGCCGTCGAGCTTCGCCGGCTTCCCGAGCGCCTCCGCCAGCCCGGGGAAGCCGTCGGCCAGCCAGTCCATCGAGTTGCCGTTGCGGCTCATCAGGCGGCTCCGCACCCCGTCGGTGGACACGGTCACTCGGTAGCCGTCCCACTTGCCCTCGAAGGCCCACGTGTCCTCGGACAGGGAAGTCACCGAGCCGGCCGTGGGGATCATCGGCAGTGGGGGAGCGTCGGGGCGATCGGCCATGTCGGAGTCGGGTGACGGCCCAGCGTCCGAACGGCGGGTAGTCGAGTCGCCCGACTCACGGGACCGCGACGTGTCTGACCCCCCGGAGCGATCGTCATCCGAGGGATAGGACGACTTGGGATTGTCGCGTCCGCCGTAGAACGAGTCCGGTGACTGGTCCTTCATGTACTGCACGATCCACTGGTTCTTCTCCGCGCTCGTGCGCACCAGGACGTACCGGCCGGAGACTTTCTCACCGTGGAGCCACACGATGATCTCGTCGGTCTTCCACTTCTCGCACTCGTAGGTGCCGCGGTCCCAGATGGTCATCTGCCCGGCGCCGTATTCGCCCTTGGGGATTGTCCCCTCGAACGTCTCGTAGCCCAGCGGGTGGTCCTCGGTGTTCACGGCCAGCCGCCGGTCCTTGGGCTCGGTCGGGAGGTTCTTGGGCACCGCCCACGAGGCCAGCACGCCGTGATGTTCGAGCCGCAGGTCGTAGTGCAGGCGGCGGGCGTGGTGCTCCTGGATCACGAAGATCGGGCCGTCGCCGTCGGAGCGGTCGGTCTCGACCTCGCCGTCGAACGGTTCCGGGGTCTTGCGGCGGTCGCGCTTGCGGCGGTATTCCTCGAGGCTGGTCACCACGGCATCGGCGTCGGCGGGGCCGGCGTCGCAGCCCTCCTCGGCCGCGGCGCGGGGCGCATCGTCGCTGCCGGTCTGGGCTCGGGCGGAATCGGCACCGCCGCGCTCGGGGTCCCCGTCCTCTGATGACGACGACGAGGACTTCTTGCTGCCCCCCGACTTCTTCTCCCGCGATGCCGAGGACTTCTTCGCGGCAGTCTTCTTGGTGGCACCCTTCTTCGACCCGCCGCCCTTCTTGGCGGGTGCCTCAAGGCCGTCGAGCAGATCGCCTTCGGACTCCAGTCGTTTGAGCATCTCGTCCCAGTGCAGGTGCTTGAGCCCGCCGTCGCCGAGTTCCTCCCACGAGCGCGGGGCAGCAACCCACGGCTCGGCGCGGCCGCGCAGTGAGTAGGGCGCGACGGTGGTCTTGGCGCCGCTGTTCTGGCTCCAGTCCACGAACACTTTTCCGTCGCGAAGGGACCGCTTCATGGTGGCGGTGACCAGGTCTGGGGTCTGCTTGGCCAGCGACTGGGCGATCTGCTTGGCCACCGCCGAGGCGTCCTTGGCGGTGACGGCCTTGTCCAGCCGCGCGTAGAGGTGGATGCCCTTGGATCCGCTGGTCACGGCGTAGGAGTCCAGGCCCGCCTCGGTGAGCAGATCCCGGACGCGCAGCGCGACCTTCGCCGTCGTATCCAGGTCGACGTCCTGGCCGGGGTCCAGGTCGATGACGATCCGCCTGGTCCGCCCCGGCTCGCCGTCGCTCAGGGTCCACTGCGGCACGTGGAGCTCGAGCGCGGCCTGCTGGGCGAACCACGCCAGCGTGGCGGGGGAGTCGAGCACCGGGTAGGTGACCGTGCGCGAGGAGTGCTCGATCGCCACCCGCGAGACCCAGTCGGGCGCGTGGGAGGGCAGATTCTTCTCGAAGAACGACTTGTCCTCGGTGCCGTCGGGCCAGCGCTTGCGTGTCACAGGACGCTGGCCGGCGTACGTCATGAGGTGCGGCGCCACGGCGAGGTAGTACTCCAGCACGTCGGCCTTGGTGGTGCCGGTCGCGTCGTAGAGCACCTTGTCGGGGTGGGTGAACCGCACGGTCCGCCCATCGACCTCGACCGACTCTTTTGTGCCCTTGCTCGCCATGGGTCCACTCTGGCACTCGAGTCGGACACTGGCGACCGGCTGCGGTATTCGCGCGGTTACCTAACTGCGCCGTCTAGAAGCGGCGCCTCGCGACTGCGCTCAATCCGGTCGGATCGGGTTGGAGATGGTGCATTGGTCGCCGCCTGTTCAGGCCGATCGAAGTCGGGGCCACTCATCGGCCGCCGGGCCAGCCGGCCATCGAGTTGGCGTTGTTCCTGGAATGCGGTGGAGTATCGTGAGGTGTGAGCGCGGCACCGTGGGTGTCGGGGGAGTCGCAAGGCCAGGTGCACCTGGGGCAGACCGGGACCCTGGCCTTACGCATGTCCGGAGTCGCGGACACCTCGAATAGTCGCTACGTGGCCTGCTCCTGCGGCCTCGTTGCGCACGTCGCCTGCTCCCCAGTAGAGAAGGTAAGGCTCTAGGCGACCCGTGACTGGCCCGTGCCTCACCGCGTGAAGTCGATGACCAACCGCCCCCGCGTCCCACCGGATTCGAGCCGCTCATGCGCCCGCCCCGCGTCATCAGGTGCGTAGCTGTCCGCAACGCGGCGTGTCACCACGCCGTCTTCCGCTAACTGCCGCAGTTCGTCGAGCTTGGCCTGCTCCTCAGCCATGACAGCCACGCTCACGGCATGAACCTTCAGGTCGCGGCTGCCGTCGCCCTGGTACCACCGCACCGTCGCCACGCCCCCGCCGGTCTTGACCGCGGGGAGTGCGGCGGCGTCCTGCACGGCTCCATCGAATAGGCCGTCGACCCCGTCGGGGTAGCGCTCGAGGATGCGGTCGGCGACGAAGACCCCGCTGATCGGGGCGATAGCGCCGCCTGGCACGTCGGTGTGGGTTGTTGGGTCTATGTGACGACGACGAGCCCGCCCTCTACCGGCTGACTTCTCGGCGCGGGTGGGGCGCGAGGGCCGCGAACGACTCATGGCCGAGTGACAGCGAGTGCTCTCGGCGCCCTGACACAAGGCGGGCATTTATGGGACATTGGAGGGATAAGAGAAGCGCGTCATCTTAGTGGGGAGCTACGGAAATGGCCACGGACACCAATGCAGGAGCTCGGTCGAGCGCGGCGCACCGCAGCGCCGTGACAGGGTCGGTGCAGGACATCGCCCGCTTCCTGATCGATCACCTTGGCTCAGCGCTAACAGCGCACATCGCCGGGGTGGACCGGCGTACCGTCAGTCGCTGGGCTGAGGGGGCTGCAGCTCGCGCATCAGGAGAGGCGAATCTACGAGTCGCATTCCAGGTCTTCCAGCTGATCCAGACTGTCGATGCGCCGCAAACGGTGCGCGCGTGGTTCATGGGTATGAACCCGCAACTCGACGACGTCTCACCGGCGGAGGCGCTCGCAGACGGTCAGCACCGCGAGGTCATGGCCGCGGCCCGGGCGTTCGTGGCCGGTGGTTGAGGTTGATGGCGACTTCCCATCTCTCTGGGCCGGCTGTGGTTCATCCGCCGGCTAGCTTGTACCGAGTGGTCCGGCGTGGGCGCGAACTCGACCATTCTCGGATCAACGCTGCGGACGCCGCGCTCGCCCGCTCGGGCAACCGCTTCGATGTGGCCGGCGGGGGCGTGCTGTATTTCGGTTCCGACGAGGCCGGCTGCTTTGCGGAGACGCTCGCGCGCTTTCGGCCTACAGCTGCGATGCGGGCGATTATCGCTGAGGAGGATCCAGGTTTCGTAATGTGTGGGGGCGTGCCGCAGGACTGGCGGGCGCGGCGATTGATGATCGAAGCGGCAACGATCGATCCGCTGCCATTCGTCGATGTCGAGGACCCTGACACCCACGAGTTCCTCACCTCGGCGATGGCACCCCAGCTCGACGCGCTGGGCGTGAGCGTTCTCGATGTCGCTGCGCTGCGCGGACGTAACAGGGCCGTGACGAGAGCGGTTTCCACCTGGATCTACGCAGCCACCGACTCGAGTGGCGCGCCACAGTACTCGGGGATTCGCTACGTCTCGCGCCTCGGCAACCACGAGTGCTGGGCAGTATTCGACGGCACGGAGCTGCAGGTACGCAGACGCGAGGGGCTGGAGTTGAGTAATACCGCTCTCCAGAAAGTCGCTGGGAGCTTCGGGCTACGGATCTTCTAGCGCGGCCTGAAGCGACACGAGCGACTGCTGTTCGCAGGGCAACCGCCTGACCGTTCAGAGCGCCCCGGCCAACCCCCGATCCCTCGCCCCAGGAGGGTGAGGGCCCCCAGAGTGACGACGACGGCAACACGTCGCCCCGCCGTCGCGGAAACCCGCTCCGCGCACGGACGTGGAACGCGGAGCGCGGTCAGCCCCTACGTAACAGCTGCATCGACGTCGCCCGTCAGGCGTGGCTATTGATGAGGTCGTCCATCGACCGCCCCGATTGTCTCGACCACAAGCTGAACACCGCGCTGGTCATGGCCGCGGCCGCGTAGAGGGCGGACGCCAGCCCGTGCTCGCCGATCACGGTGCGAATGCCGGAGGCGGCGTCGCAGTCGAGCAGGACCGCATCGCACAGCCCGGCCATGCCGTCCGGGGCGTCGGGAAGCCGTGCGCTGTCGCCGACCTTGGCGATGACGGCGGCGGGCAGCTCCGGCGCCACCGACTGGGCGAGCTGGGCGAAGCGGGAGGCCACGGTCAGGGCGTCGGAGATCGGCAGGGGAGAGGCATCGACGGTCAGCTCCAGCGCCTCGAGGAGCTCACCAGCGGCCGAGGTGTCGCCGCGTGCGTGGGCGTATAGAACGGCCCGAACCTGCTCGACGGCGGCTTTGTGGCGCTGCTGTGCGCGTTCCATCCCGGCGGTGAGGTCGGCGACCGACGCGGTTCGCACATCGACGCCCTCGCGGACCAGGAGCGGCGCGAAACGCTCGAACTGTGCGCGCGGTTCAGAGGAAGCCATGGCTCCATTGTGTTCCCTCGAGATGAACAGCCCCGCGGCGCGGTGCACATCACCGATCCGCGAGGCGACGTGCCCGTGCCTCACCTCGTGAAGTCGATGACCAGCCGTCCGCGCGTTCCGCCGGCTTCGAGCCGCTCGTGGGCCCGCCCCGCGTCTGCGGGCGAATAGCTGTCCGCCACACGGAGGGTGACCACGCCGTCTTCCGCCAGCTGCCGCAGCTCGTCGAGCTTGCCCTGCTCCTCGGCCATGTCCGCCACGCTCACGGCATGGACCTTCAGGTCCCGGCTGCCGTCGCCCTGGTACCACCGCACGGTCGCGACGCCTCCACCGGTCTTGACCGCGGGGAGTACGGCGGCGTCCTGCACGGCTCCGTCGAAGAGTCCGTCGACCCCGTCGGGGTAGAGCTCGAGAATGCGGTCGGCGACGCCGTCTCCTCGCCTGACTATTCTGTCGGCGCCGAGCGACCGGACAAGCTCTTCGTCCGCCTCGGACGCATCGGCAACAACTGTGAGGCCGGCCTGCTTGGCCAACTGCACGACGTAGCCACCGGTCGATCCGGCGGCCCCGGTGACCGCAAGAGTCTGTCCGGGCTGCAGGTCGAGGAGGTCGAGAGCGCGCCGAGCGGTGAGGCCGTTCATCGGAAGCGTCGACGCGGCGACGTCGTCGGAACCGCGGGGTACGGCGGCGATCGACTGCGCAGGCAGGACGATGTCCTCGCGATACGCACCGTGCTCGTCGCGGGGTACCACGATCCCCATCACCCGGTCGCCGACCGACAGGGAGGTCGTCGCCTCCTCACCGATCTCGACCAGTGTTCCCGCGATGTCCATGCCCGGGACGTCTGCGGCTCCGCGCGGAGTTCCGGTCTTCGACCGAGAACCGTTGCGCGTGTAGGTGTCGGTGGGGTTGATTGTTGCGGCCGTGACTCGCACGCGAACCTCGCTCGGCCCGAGCTCCTGGGCCGGGACGTCAACGACCTGCAGAGCGTCCGGGCCCCCGTAGGTCGTCACTCCGACGGCGCGGACGGGGCCAGCTGAGACGCTCGTTGTTTCTCTTTCCCGCAGAACCGGCGAAAAACGGGGCGGTTCCGCTTGATTGTTGACACGAGTGACTACGTGTCCGCATGGTAACCGCGCACCCGTTCAGACCGCCGCGGCCAAGCCCCCGAGCCCCGCCCCGGCAGCATCAGCGCGCCAGCGGTCACCACCACCAGAGCACCCCGGCGGACCGCCGCCAGCAGATCGGGCCAGAGCGCTCAGCCCCTCCGCCGGAACTGCTGGGCGGCGCGGAGGGCCGCGTCGACGTCCAGACCTTGCCCGCCCAGGAGCGCCTGCGCCGTGTCAGCGCTGAGGTCGGGGCATTCTGCGAGCATCCGGTCGAGGTCCCGCGGGTTGGGGTCTGCCGCGGCCGGGCGGCCCCCGACGGACATCGTGAGTTGGTCGAAGATCTGCCTGAGTACGAGTCGGTCGTCGAGGAGCGGCAGGTTCAGGGAGGTGAAGCCGTCGTCGGCGCTGTAGTCGGCGCGCGTCCACGTGCCGCAGTCGTATCCGTAGATGAAGCCGATCCACATGCCGTGGGTGTCGATGCGCTCGAGGTAGTCACCGATCGCCTCCGCCCACCACGGGGGACAGCCGGCCAGGAGGTCGGTCTCGGGCTCCCCGAAGTACTCCGCGGCGGCGCGGAAGTACGTGGTGGAGTACTCGTGGTCGTGGCCGAGGAGCACTGCCCGCTCGTCACTGACAAAGCGGATATCGGCCCAGTTGCCGCCGCCGTCGTCGTAGTGCCAGTTGGAGCCGTCCGAGTAGGCGGACTCCGCCCAGCGCGGCCCGTACGCGGCGAGCACCGCGGCCAGTGCGGACCACCGTGGGGCCATCGTGTCGGGGCGCGGAAGCTCGATTTCTCTCACGAGACGATTCTGGACGACGGAAGACCATTGTGGAGCCGTCATATCGGAAACCGGCGTCGACCTCGAACGGCGCAGTCCGGACCTATCGCGCCGCCTCGTCCGGCGGTGTTGTGTGCGCCACACCGCTGCTACCATCGGCCGGGCAGGCGCCAACGGCGCCACCTCACCACACGCACCCGCCCGGAAGGACGTCCACCATGGGTTCAGATGCACTCGGCTCGCTCGGCTCCCTCGCTATCGGATCGCTCGCGGCCCCCATTCTGGGATCGCTCGGCCTCGGCTCGCTGCTCCAGGGGGCCAGCAGTGGCAACGGCAGCGGCACCGACTCGCTGACCGGAATGCTGCCCACCGACCTCCTCGGCGGCATCTCCTGACAAGTCGGTCTCTCCTGACCAGCTGAAAGGCCGGGCAGACCTCGGACCCAAGACCCCGGACCGCACCCGCGGCCCGGGGTCTTTCTGCGTTCCCACCGCGGTCCGGCCCACTGCGACTCAGATCACCCCGGCCACGCTCCCGACGCCTCGCACGAGGAGCGCGAGAGCGCCGGCCGTCACCACCACCACAGCGACCCTGCGCCCTGCCTCCGCGGTGACCCGCTTCGCCCCGAGTCCGCCGAGGAGCAGCCCGACAGGCACCATCGCCACGACCAACCCGACCACCGGCAGCGGCGGCAGTCCGGAGATCGGCGCGGCGCCCAGGCCGACCTTGGTGATGACCGAGGTCAAACCCATGGTGAAGAAGATGGGCTGCAGGGTCGCCGCGAAGGACCGCTGTTGCCAATTGGTCGTCTGCGCGTAGACCAGCATCGCGGGCGCGGCAACGCCCACGGCGGTGTTGAGGAACCCCCCGGCGGTGCCGGCCACCGCGGCCGGCACCGCACCGCTGACCGGGGGGATGCGCACGAGGGCCGTCATGAGCAGCGTGCCTATCAGGGCGGCCCCGATGATCACCTCGAGCCAGCTGCGGTCGGCAGCGCCAACCAGGAGGGCGCCGGGCACGGACCCCACGACGATCAGCGGCGCCAGGTAGAGATACCGGCGCCAGTCGATGTCACGCCACAGCGTGATCGCGATGACGGCCGCGGAGACGGTGGTCGTGATGTTGGTCAGCAGCACTCCGGCGACGGGCCCCAGCAATAGCGTCAGCGTCGGCGAGACCACCAGCCCGACACCCATCCCGCTGACCCGCTGCAGGACCGTGCCCAGGACGACGGACGCCGCCGCAATCAGCAGGAGGAGAGGACCGACGTCGGCGGGCATGCACCACAGCATTCCAGGTGCGCCTGCCTGCGACCGGCGGCGCCACACGCCCCGATATCGCATACTCATCCCATGCGATCCATCTGGAAGGGCGAGGTCTCCTTTGGTCTGGTGAACGTGCCGGTCAAGGTGTATTCGGCGACGGAGGACCATGATCTGCACGCTCGGCAGGTCGACAAGAAGGACGGCGTGCGCATCCGTTACAAGAAGGTGCGGGAAGACAACGGTGAGGAGGTCGAGTTCTCCGACATCGCCAAGGCGTACGAGTCCGAGGACGGCGAGATGGTCATCCTCACCAAGGAGGACCTCGCCTCGCTGCCGGTGGAGCAGTCCCACGAGATCGAGGTGACGGAGTTCGTCCCGGCGGACCAGGTGGATCCGGTGGCCTTCGACAACGCCTATTTCCTGGAGCCGGCGTCGCGCTCGAACCGGGCGTACGTGCTCATGCGCGAGGCGCTCGAGTCCACTGATCGCCTGGCGATCTGCACGTTCACGCTGCGTAACCGGACCCGCTTGTGCGCGCTGCGGGTGTACAAGGACGTGCTGATGCTGCAGACGTTGTTGTGGCCGGATGAGATCCGCCCGGCGATCCTGGAGGGCTTGGACAAGGAGGCGAAGGTCCGGCCGCAGGAGGTCAAGATGGCGGCGTCGCTCATCGAGACGATGGCGGCGGATTTCGAGCCGGAGAAGTACGAGGACGACTACCAGAATCAGCTCAAGGAGCTCATCGAGGCCAAGGCCGCCGGGGGAGAGGCGTTCACGGTCGAGGAGCGCGAGGAGGCCAGCGACGACGACGGTGACGACGAGGTCGCCGACCTGCTGGCCGCCCTGCGGGCGAGTGTGAAGGATCGCGGCGGCGACGCAGCCGCCAGCGACGACGAAGACGACGACGAGGACTCCGGCTCCGGGAAGAAGTCGTCGGCCAAGAAGGGCAGCTCGAGCTCGGCGAAGAAGGCCCCGGCCAAGAAGACGGCGGCAAAGAAGGCGCCCGCCAAGAAGGCAGCGGCAAAGAAGGAACCGGCGAAAAAGTCGACGGCCAAGAAATCAACTGCGAAAAAGTCGACTGCTAAGAAGACCACCGCTCGCAAGACACCCGCCAAGAAGTCGGCCTAACCCAACCGACAGCGGCGTGATCCAGAGTCATCCGCAGCGCTCCTCCCGGTGTGATGGCAGCAATCAAGCTGAGCCTGCGGCGGCGCTGCGGAGCGGAAGGACGGAATGGTTGGTCAGCTCGAGAACGGTCTCGCCGCTGGTGTCGGCGAGTTCTGCGGTTATGGTGACTTTCGCATCGCCGCGTTCGGGTCGCGGAGTCGTTTCTTGCACTGTCAGGTGTCCGGTCAATGTGGTGTCCGGCCGCACCGGCCGACGGAACTGAATCTCGAAACTGCGTCCCACCCCTCCCGTGAAACGGGACCAGAAGGCGGGCACGGCCAAGCGCTGGTAGATCGCCAGGGTGTGTAGTCCACTGGCGATGACGCCACCGAGCGGGGTTGTCGCGGTCGCGGTCGGGTCGGTGTGGATGAACACCGGATCCCACTGCCGTGCGTAGGTGACGATCTCCTCCTCGGTGATGGTGTAGCTCCCGAGTGGGATCAGTTGGCCGGGTTCGAGATCGTCCGCGTAGTAGATGTCGGTCATGTCGCCCTCCCACGAAGTCGGACTATCGGCGGTTCCGATCGTCCGGACTCCACTCTGAACTCAGCCGGGTCGTGGCGTCGATTACCTGGGAGGTCATGGAACCGGGTCGTTCACTGGGACAGACTTGTCCCATGACGACGAACACCGGCACCGCTGCCTCCGTTTCTGTCGGCGCACTGCTCCGGCAATGGCGCATGCATCGGCGAGTGAGCCAGCTCGAGTTGTCCAACGAGGCCGCCATCTCCACTCGCCACCTCAGTTTTGTGGAGACCGGGCGGTCCCAACCCAGCCGGGACATGGTGCTTCGGATTGCGGAGCACCTCGAAGTCCCCTTGCGGGACCGCAACCAATTGTTGATGGCCGTCGGCTTCGCGCCGCGCTACTCCGAGAATGACCTGGATTCTCCCGCAATGGCATCGGCTCGGACCGCGGTGCGCGAGATTCTCGCAGCCCACGAGCCGTACCCGGCCCTGGCGGTGGACCGGATGTGGAATGTGCTCGAGACCAACGGTGCGGTCGGTGTCCTCACCCAGGTCGTTTCCCCGGATCTGCTCGCCGAGCGACCACTGAACGCGCTGGGCATGACGCTGCATCCGGAGGGCATGGCACCTCACATCGCCAACCTCTCTCAGTGGCGCGCATTCGTGCTCGGCGGACTTCGTCGGAGTGCCCTGGCGTTCGCTGACACCGAGATGCTCTCGCTCCACGATGAGCTGGCCGCCTACCCCCACCACGGTTCCGACGACCGAGAGCCGACCGACACCGATGCGAATCCCGTGTATGTTCCGCTGCTCGTACAGGTCGGCGATGCGCGTCTGTCGTTCCTGGCGATGATGGCAACGTTCGGAACCGCTCTGGATGTCACCTTGTCCGAACTGGTCATTGAGACGTTCCTTCCCGCTGACGCCGCCACCGCCGCTTACCTGGCGCGTCACGGGGTATGAGCTAGAGCTTCCACTTCACGGGCTGGGAGATGACGTCGGCCAGATAGCGGCGGTAGTACCGGGCGGAGCGCTCGACGAATACCTCCATCGCGGCCTCGGCCGCGTCCGGATCACGGGGATTTCGAGCCGGAGAAGTACGAGGACGACTACCAGATCCAGCTCAAGGAGCTCATCGAGGCCAAGGCGGCCGGGGGAGAGGCGTTCACGGTCGAGGAACGCGAAGAGGCGAGCGACGACGACGGTGATGACGAGGTCGCCGACCTGCTTGCCGCCCTGCGGGCGAGTGTGAAGGACCGCGGCGGCGACGCAGACGACAGCGACGACGAAGACGACGACGACGAGGGCTCCGGCTCCGGGAAGAAGTCGTCGGCCAAGAAGAGCAGCTCGAGCTCGGCGAAGAAGACCCCGGTCAAGAAGACGGCGTCGAAGAAGGCTCCGACCACGAAGTCGGTCTAGCTGCAAGGTCTTGCAACGGGCTACCCGTTCAGGACGACATGCGCGATGAGGTGGTCTAGCTTTGGGATGTCGACTCCGCGGTTCAGGTTGATCTTGATGTGGCCAGCCCGTGTCCACAGTTCGAGTTCGGAGTTGAAGTCGAGCATCCTCCCCGCGTTCTCTGACGACCACATATTGATCGCGTTGTATGGCAGGGAGTAGATCTCGACCTTCTTGCCTGTCAGGCCCTGCGCGTCCCGCACGATGAGGCGCTTGGTGGTGAAGATCGCCGAGTCGCGGAATGTCTTGTACGCGGCGATCGGCTGCTCACCCTGAACGAGCAGAGGCCCGATATCTTCTGGAATCGGGCACTCTGCGACGAAGGTCCAGGCGGCGATATTGGCGACAGCAGAGGTCACGGTAGGTCCGATCTGTTCTAGGTGGGATCGTGCGCAAGAGATCAACCTTCTCGCGATAGTAGGCACGGAACCGGGTTATCCGGCCCTTCCGGAATTAGAGTGCATTGATCCGGTCCTGGAGCTGACCGGAGTGAATGAGTGACCGCAAGATGTAGTGCTTGAGGTTGCGGAAGCCCAGGGCGATTCCGCGGAGGTGCTCGAGGCGTCCGTTGATGGCCTCGACGGGGCCGTTGGAGGCGCCTACGTCGAAGTAGGCGAGGATCTCGCGATGCCTTTTCCACAGCGACCGGCCGAGCTGCGCGAGCTCGGGCAGCTCGGTGGGCACCCCGGTGCGGATCGATCTGAGGAGCTTGTACATCGCGATCTTGCCCTCCCGCTTGCCCGAGGCTTCGTAGGCGGCGATGAGTCGCTGGTAGACGCCGTAGGTGACCTCCACCGCCGCGTGCGCCTCGTTGGCGGTGAACGCCTTGAACAGGCGGACCTTCTGCTTATCGGTCAGCAGCTCGGCCCGGGTACTCAAGGTCCGGCGGATGCCGTACAGCGGATCGCCCGTGCGGCCCCGGTGGCCGGTGGTGGCCTGCTGGATGCGTTGGCGGCACACGGTGAGCTTGTCGGCGGCCAGGTGCACGACGTGGAACGGGTCCATCACCGTCCGTGCTTCAGGGACGGCCTTGGCGGCGGCGGTGTGGTAGCCGGCGAACCCGTCCATGGTCACGACTTTGATCCGGTCTCGAAACGCTTGGTCGCGGGCGTCGAGCCAGTCGGTGAGCACCTTGGCCGAACGCCCCGGGACCATGTCCAGCAGGCGAGACGGGCCGGTGCCGTCCACGACCGGGGTCAGGTCGACCAGCACGGTCACGAACGAGCTGCTGCCGTCGCCGCGGACGTGCTTCCATTTGTGCTCATCGACCCCGAGAACGCGGACGCCGTCGAAGTGTCCGGGCTGGTCGTAGACCATCGCGCGGGTCTCGGTGACCGCCAGATCGTTGACCAGATCCCACCCCAGCCCGAGGGCCTTGGCGACCGCGGACACGCTAGTGCGATCGATCGCCAGACGCTGCAGGATCCAGCGACTGCAGCGGCGGGTGGTCTTGGCCCTCGGCTCAGCCAACGCCGGCATCCGCTGCTGGAAAATCCTGGTGCTGCAGTCAGTGTTGTCGCAGGTGAAGCGCGGTACCCGCACATGCAGCCTGGTGGGATGACCGACGATCGGCAGGTCGGTGACCTTCCGCTGGACGTGGTCCCGCACCCGGCCCGCCATCCCGCACTCGCCGCAGATCGGGTCCAGTGTGACCGGAGCGCAGAACAGGTGCGTGAGCTCGTCGGCCACGGCGGCGTCGGTGATGGTCACCCCCAACTCGACGGTGCGGCAGATGGTGTCGGCAAGCAGGCTGGCGGTAGCGTTCAAAGCGGGTCCTGGGGTGTTCGATGCGTGGCGTAGGAACCTGCATCTTCACACGCCCCAGGACCCCTACATCTTGTGCCTCACCGCATCACCGACGAACCCCAGCTACGCACTCCGGATCCGGAAGGGCCGGTTATCCGAGAGGCTATTCGCGGTACTCGACCGGGATAAGCCGCGGCGCGCCGCATCTCGGGGCCGGATGTCGCGTCGCGTCTCGAGGGGGTGCGCTCGCGCATCCTCATCGCGCTGGCCGCGGAGCAGGTGGGCCTTGCGAGGAGGTGCCTGGAGATGGCGGTGGAGTACGCCGGGACGCGTCAGCAGTTCGGGCGGACGATCGGCTCCTTCCAGGGCATCAAGCACAAGCTCGTGGACCTGCTCGTCGCGATCGAGCTGGCCGAGGCGACCGTGCTGGACGCCTCGGGTGGCGCCGAGCAGGGTTCTGACGGGCCGAGCGCGGCGGAGGTGGCCGACCTCGCCGCGGCGTCCCGGGTGTTGGCCTCGCGGGCGGCGATGACGGCGGCGGAGGAGGCGATCCAGGTGCACGGGGGGATCGGGTTCGCCTGGGAGCATCCGCTGCATCACTACTTCCGGCGGGCGAAGGCCGATCAGCTGCTGTTCGGGGACGAGTACGCGTATGTCCAGGCGATCGGGGAGTCGCTCACTGCGCGGTGACGTCAGCTCCACTTCTCCACGAATGCCAGGGTCGCGGTGTTGGCGGTGTCGGGGTCGGAGGCCGTGAGGAAGTGCTGGCCGCCGTCGACGATCTGCAGTTCGGCTGAGGGGGAGTCGGTGAAGCGAGTGACGCCGTCCTTGGCGTTGGCCACCGAGTACACCTGATCGGCCGTGCCCTGGAGCCACAGCACCGGGCAGGTGACGCCGTCGAGCCGGGCTTCGAGGCCGTCGCGGTCGCGGAGGTTGATGCTGGCGGTGCGCAGGCGGTGCCGGCCGTCGTCGCTGCGATAGTTGGCGCGATAGGTGTCGAGCCAGAACTGCTTCTCCGCGTCGGAGACGTTCTCGCCGAGGCCGGCGGCGAGGACGCCCTGGACGAAGTCGTCGTCGACCACCCAGTCGTCGCCGACGGGGGCCGCGAGTGCGTCGATCGCGGGGCTGCAGAAGTCGGAGCCGTCCCAGCAGCCGCGCTCTATGCTGGCCTGGCTCTCGTAGTCCATGGAGGTGCCCACCACGACGATGCCGCGGATCGCGTCGGGGTCGAGCAACGCCATGCGGGTGACGATCCAGCCGCCCTGCGAGGTTCCCAGGGCGAATGCCGTGTCGATGCCCAGTGCGTCGAGCACCTGGAGGTTGGCGATCGCGCTGTCCCAGTAGGTGAAGTGCCGGTATCGCGAGCTGGTGGCGCCGTGCCCGTACGGCTCGATCGCCAGCAGGTTCATCCGCGAACTGAGCGTGTCGTCGGCGACCTGCGGGCGGTACAGCTCAACGGAGGTGGTGAACGAGTTGGACATCACCAGGGTAGGCAGGGAGGGGTCGTAGTCGCGGCCGAACCGGTAGCCGATGGTCGAACCGCCCAGGTGCGGGATGTCGATGGTCTGCGTGGTCATGTCGGTCCTTCGTGAGGGGAATACGGGGGTGTTCCTTGACCATAGGACGAAATCGACGCGCATAGATGACGAATCAACAGGTTGGCCGGGTCCGCCTGTGCGCGCTGCGGGGGGCGGAGGCCCGCCCTGTCGGGCCTTGGTTCGTTAGGCATGCATACAAACTTGACAGTTGTGTAGTAGCCACTCTGCGGATAATGTCGCTGGTAGTCGGCGGCGAAGCCTTATCCCCCCTCGAGGTGTCGCCGGCTCCGCAACGATGCGGACTACGCTGACCGCGTTTGGTCGCGATCCTTCATCGTGCGCGACAGAGTCGCCGGCGGCTGCGGGCTCCCCCTCCGCGGCCCCGGCGACTCAATCGTTTTGAGCTCATTGGTCCCGCGGTGCCAACCCAGTGGCGTTTGAGAATCGGCTGGGAAACCAGTGCCCACGGAGGCAAGCCGCCTATCAGCATCTGCCCCGCGCCCCGTCGGTCCACCACTTCCGGCGGCGTGGTGCCGCGATGCACGCGCTCTCAACAGGCCGGCCTGATAAACGCCTTGAGGTAGCCACCCGTCTCGTGCAGCAGGGCATAACGACGGGAGATCGAGGTGGGCCGGGGCGTGTCGGTTACGTAGACGGGTCCGTCGAAGCACTGCTCGAAGTACATCCGCACCCGCGACACGTGACCCCAGTAGGTCACCACCAGCAGTGAGCTGTACCCGCGTTCGCGGGCGATGCGGGTGGCGGCGGTGGTCTCACCCTCGGTGGTGTCCACGTCGGGGGCAAAGCACTTGACGTCGATCCGACGACCGTCGCGGGCGAGCACTGGTGTGGAGGCGCAGTAGGAGTCGATCGCCGCGGCGTATCGGCCGGTCGCGCTGGGTGGCTCGGAGACCAGGATGCGGTCTGCAACGCCCTCTTCGGCGAGGCTGCGGGCGTAGACGTAGCGGTCGTCATTGGCGCCGGCGACCACCACGATCGCGTCGACCCGCTCTGGGGAATCGATCTGCGGAAACAGCACGGCCCGCGCCGCGGTCAGGCCAGTGACCAGCAGACCCATCACCAGGACGAGCGCCAGCACCGTGATGCTGCGACGTCGACGGTAGCGTGGTCTCACGGATTCAGGCTACGGAGGCCTTCTGAACCGGGGGTACAGGCGTCCGGCTGCCGCAAGGCTCTTTCTATCGCATACTCCCCACGGCGTACGCATCCGCTACAGGAAGGTGCGGGACGACAACGGCGAGGAGGTCGAGTTCTCCGACATCGCCAAGGCGTACGAGTCCGAGGACGGCGAGATGGTCATCCTCACCAAGGAGGATCTGGCGAGCCTGCCGGTGAAGCAGCCCCGCGAGATCCAGGTGACGGAGTTCGTCCCGGCCGATCAGCTGGATCCGGTTGCCTTTGACAACGCCTATTTCCTGGGGCCGGCGTCGCGCTCGAACCGGGCGTACGTGCTCATGCGCGAGGCGCTGGAGTCCACCGACCGGCAGGCGATCTGCACGTTCACGCTCCGTAACCGGACCCGTCTGTGTGCGCTGCGGGTGTACAAGGACATCCTCATGCTGCAGACGCTCTTGTGGCCGGATGAGATCCGCCCGGCGATCCTGGAGGGACTGGACAACGAGGCCAAGGTCCGGCCGCAGGAGGTCAAGATGGCGGCGTGGCAGATAGGGCTTGTCGCTACTGCGGGTTCGGCGAGTTGGTGTGCTATCTCGCAACATCGTGGACACCGGATCGCCGCGCCAGGGGTACCCACTGGGCCTATCGGCCAGCGGCGTCGCTGATCGAGACGATGGCGGCGGATTTCGAACCGGAGAAGTACGAGGACGACTACCAGAATCAGCTCAAGGAGCTTATCGAGGCCAAGGCGGCCGGGGGAGAGGCATTCACGGTCGAGGACCGCGAGGAAGCCAAGGATGACGACGGTGACGACGAGGTCGCCGACCTGCTGGCCGCCCTGCACGCGAGTGTGAAGGACCGCGGGGGAGACGCGGACTCCAGCGATGACGATGGCGACGAGGACTCCGGCTCCGCGAAGAAGTCTTCGGCCAAGAAGAGCAGCTCGAGCTCGGCCAGGAAGAGCAGCTCGAGCTCGGCGAAGAAGGCGCCGGCGAAGAAGACCCCGGCCAAGAAGACGACGGCGAAGAAGGCTCCCGCCAAGAAGGCCGCGGCGAAGAAGGAGCCAACCAAGAAATCGACCGCGAAGAAGACCTCGGCCAAGAAGAGCGCAGCGAAGAAGGCGTCGGCGAAGAAGTCGGCCTGAGCTAGGAGGCGGGCCCGATTGGCGGAAGTGCGAGGTGGATATGTACCCCCTCACGCGGGCGAAAAATGTGCAGCTCCTCATTCTAGTTTGCCCGCGCTAGCTCAGGGCCCTGGCGGCCCAACTCAGCCTCCACAATCAGGCCCGATGGCGCGCGCTCGCGCAGGGGGAGGAATCGAGGGAGGCAAGGTTCGGCCGCCCGCGGCCTTCATTCTGCGAGGCAAGCATCAGGTCCTGGGCCGAACTGCCTGCAAGCCGCAACGTGGTCGTCGTTAGCCTGGGTGATTCACGGGGATCTGCGGATCGCTGGGCGAAAATAGACCGAAGTGCTTCCTGAGCAGGGGAAACTGGGACTTGTCGAAGGTTCCATGTCCCCACACAGAAAGCACTCGGTAGGTGAAGCGTACGTCGTGGTCGTCTGGTCTGTCCGTTACTGCTGATGGTGTCGGGGTGATCTCCCACGCCGGAGCCATCGCGCCACGCCTTCTGGCGGATCGAGTGGGGCTGACCGTCGAACTGTCGAAGGCCATGACTCGCAGACGGTTCATCCCAATCCATGACCGTGGCCGGGTGCTGATCGACCTGGCGGTGATGCTCGCCGATGGCGGCGAATCCATCTCCGACATCGGCGTCCTGCGCCACCAATCCGAGGCTCTGGGCCCGGTGGCGTCGGCACCGACGGTGTGGCGCACACTCGATGAAATCACTGCCGGCAAGCGCAAGAAGATCCAGGTGGCGCGTGCCCGCACCCGCCGTCACGTGTGGTCCCGCCTGCCCGGCGGGGTGCCCGCATCCAAATGTGCAGGTCGAGACCTTGAGTCGACGGTCGTGCTCGATGTGGACGCCACGATCGTGGTCACTCACAGCGAAAAAGAGAACGCCGCACCGACGTACAAGCGCACGTTCGGGTACCACCCGATCGGTGTGTGGTGCGACAACACAGAGGAGTTCCTCGCCGCGAGCCTGCGCCCGGGCAATGCCGGGTCCAACACCGCGGCTGACCACATCGACGTCCTGGGCCAGGCGATCGCGCAGATCCCCGCCGCTCACCGCCGTGACCTGCTGATTCGATCCGACGGTGCAGGCGCCTCCCATGACCTTCTGGATTGGATCACCGAACAGAACCGCATCCGTGGTCGACGTGTGGAGTACTCGGTCGGCTTCTCCATCACCGCCCCGCTACGCCGGGCCATCGCGATCTGCCCAGAGGCTGCGTGGGGGCCGGCATTGAATCCCTCCGGCGACATCCGAGACGGAATGCGAGTCATCGTCCGCCGCGAACGGCCCCACCCGGGTGCGCAGTTGTCGATGTTTGAGGAGATCGACGGGTGGCGCTACCAAGCATTCGTCACCAACACCGCCACCGGTCAGCTGCAATTCCTCGAGGCCAGGCACCGGGCTCACGCCCGAGTGGAGGACCGGATCCGACACGCCAAAGACACCGGGCTGGGCCGTCTGCCCTCGCGGGAGTTCGCTCTAAACCAGGCGTGGCTCGTGGCGGTGATGCTCGCCGCTGATCTCGTGGCCTGGACCCGGATGCTCGCCTGCACCGGCGACGCCGCAGTTCTGGCGTTGTGCGAGCCCAAAGCGCTGCGCTACCGCTTCCTGCACGTCGCAGCCCGGCTGACCCGAAGCGGACGACGGCGAAAAGTGAAGATCCCCGAAACGTGGCCCTGGGCCACCGCCATCGTCGCCGTGTTCAACACAATCGCCGCGATCCCCAAACCCGCCTGACCTCACCTGCCCGCACTCGACAGCACCACCGGAGACCCGCCCACCGGCAGCGCCAGCCGGCACCCTCGCACGCCCACACACGAAATCAGCGCCGTCGTCACCCGGCACCAGCAGTCCTCACGCTCCGTGAATCAGCGGGGTTAGCGCCGGTCATCGCGACGACTGACCCACCAGGAAATCTAACCGCAGGTGGGGGCGATGACCAGGCGGACAGGCGACGGAGCAATCGAAGGTAGCCCAATGACGAAGGGAGGCTGGACAACGCTAGTTTGGTGGCGGGAGCTGCGTCGAACGTTTGTGCAGAAACATCGCGAGACAAGCGGTCGGTACGTAAAAGCGGCATAGCCGCAAAGTTGGAGTTTGGTGAATCCATGTTCATCGGGAGAACTCGGGTTACTGAGGTGCGCCTCAGCAAAGTAGCATCGGCGAATGGCCCGCTTCAGGTACTAACCGGGTCATTGCTTGCGACCGTCATCGAGGAAAGGACCCTGGAGTGGATCTGCGGGACCTGCTGTCCGTGCTTAGAGCCCGCTGGATATCCATTGCGGCGGCGACGTTGGTCGGGGGGCTGCTGGCGCTCGGGGCGAGTCTCGCCATGACTCCGTCCTATGAGGCGAAGGTTCAGCTTTACGTCACGGTGGCCGGCGGTGAGAATGCCGCGGCAGCCGCGTATCAGGGTTCGCTTGGAGCTCAGCAGCGAGTTCAGTCCTACGCAGCCCTGATCGAGAGCACAGACATCGCACAGGACGTGATTGATAGCTCTGGGGTTGATCTTAGTCCTAGCAAAGTAGCCAGCATGACCACCGCGGCCGCTGACCCGAAAACAGTCCTGCTGAACGTCTCGGTCACCGACTCGGATCCGGAACGCGCTATGCAGGTGGCCCAGGGTTTCGGTGAAGTCCTGCCCGAAGTTATTAACCGACTGGAGACCCCGGAGGGTGGCGGCCCGGCGCTAGCAAAACTGACCGTCGTCAACCCCCCGGGCCTCCCGACTTCCCCTGTTGCGCCTAAGACTGCGCAAAACGTCGCGGTCGGACTCGCACTGGGGTTGCTCGCGGGCATCGGTTTCGTACTGCTCGTCAACACCTTGGACCGGCGAGTCAAATCCAAGGAACAGTTAGAAGAGCTGACAAGCAAGCCCGTGGTGGGAATGATCCCCTTCCGCAAGGGAGAAGACACGGAGGAGGGATCGGAGCACCTCGTACCATTCCGAGCTGGGCACTCGCCCGCGGCTGAAGCGTTCCGACGTTTGCGAACAAACCTGCAGTTCTTAAACGTGGACAACCCTCCGCGCGTCTTTGTGATGACCTCGTCGGTAGCAGCGGAGGGGAAGACTGAGACCGCTATCAACTTGTCCCTCGCCCTGGCTGAGTCAGGAAACAGGGTGCTATTGGTCGAAGCGGACCTACGTCGGCCGCTGGTGGTGGGTTACATGTCAATGCCGGACAAGGTGGGTCTTACCAATGTCCTTTCGGGGCAGACGGACTTCACCGAGGTGGTGCAGGAGACCCGGCATGATGGGCTTGAGCTATTGGCTTGCGGCCCACTTCCGCCTAACCCCTCAGAGCTTCTGGCGTCGGAGGTGGCCCGGACCCTGGTCGAAGATTTGCGCAGAGAATACGACTACGTTGTCATCGACGCCCCGCCCTTGCTTCCCGTGACTGACGGCGCGCTGTTGGCCCGGATCACAGACGGCGCGCTGCTGGTGGTGCGCTCGAACCGCACAACTACTGACCAAGTCAATCAGGCTATAGATATCTTGGCTAAAGCGGACGCGCCAGTGCTGGGTCTGGTGACGGTTGCAAACAGACCAGCCAAGAAGGGTGGGGTTGGCTACTACGACTCTTACTACTATTCATCCAAGAGCCCGGCACCAACTGCGGAGGCGTGAATTATGACCTCAATCCAGCGCAGGTGGCGGACCGGGATTTCACAGTGGATTCTAGTTGATGCTGTCCTGTGGACAGCGATGTTCATCCTGGCATTATGGTTGCGGTTTGACTTTTCAGTCGAGGAGTTAGCTAGCTCCCTCACTACTGCAAGCTTCTATCTGGTACTCGCCGCGCTCACCGTCTTGTCCACAATCCTCGGATTGCTCTTGGGCCTCTACCGCGGCCGGTATGTACCGGGTAGCATTCTTGAATCGAGCGCACTCACATTTGCCTTTGCCGTGGCGGCGATCATTGTCTTCCTCGGACATATCATCGCAGGACACTACGAGAATCTACCGAGTTCGATGCCGATAGTAACTGGTGCGTTTACGATTCTCTCTGCGCTGGTTCTTAGATCGCTGGTGCGGCGAAAGAAGCTGTTCGGTGCTGGCGTCTCGGAGGACGCTGAGCCTGCCCTGGTGTTTGGCGCTGGCGACGGCGGGGCGCAGCTCGTACGTCAACTTCGCCGTTCGGAGGGCTCTCAGTTCAACCCGGTCGCGATTCTCGATGACGACCCAGGCAAGCGGCAGATGGTGATCGAGGGCGTTCGAGTGCATGGCGACCGAACATTGTTTGAGCAAGCAGCGAAGAAGACAGGGGCGTCGGCCCTCTTGATTGCGGTCCCAAGTCTCCCAAGTGAGGATCTAGTTGATATCCGCGACCGGGCCGAAGCTGCAGGGTTACATGTTCTCGTACTGCCCCCACTCAACACGATGATGCAGGGGCGAGTTGCTGCCGACGAGCTTCGCGAGATCAATGTTCAGGACCTCCTGGGTCGTAAACCGGCAAAACTAAACCAAACGCAGATCGCCCAGTACCTCCGGGGCAAGCGGATTATGGTTACCGGCGCAGGAGGTTCAATTGGATCAGAACTTTGTCGTCAAATTATAAGGTTCCGTCCGGCTGAACTAATGATGCTTGATCGCGATGAATCGGGATTGCATTCAGTGCAATTATCAATTCACGACCAAGCCATGCTGGATGGTGATGATACGATATTGGCATCGATTCGCGACCGGGATTCAATTTCAAAGATCTTCGCAGAGCGCAAGCCGCAGATAGTTTTCCACGCAGCCGCTCTTAAGCATATGCCTCTTCTCGAGCACTATCCCTTGGAAGCGCTAAAAACGAACGTCATGGGAACCCATAACTTGCTTGAGGCGGCTTCCGCCAATGGAGTCGAAACGTTCGTAAACATCTCTACGGATAAGGCTGCAAACCCAAGCTCAGCACTTGGGACTAGTAAACGGATTGCCGAACGAATCACGGCCGCGAGCGCGGCCGAGGACCGGGCGGCGAAGTTCGTTTCCGTTCGCTTCGGCAACGTCCTGGGGTCGCGCGGTTCAGTGCTCACGGTATTTGAAAAACAGATTAAGGACGGTGGCCCACTCACCGTCACCGCGCCGGAGGTCGAGCGATTCTTCATGACCATCCCCGAAGCTTGTCAATTAGTGCTGCAGGCAGCGGCGGTGGGGTCAAGCGGAGACACCCTAGTTTTGGACATGGGAGAGCCGATTAAAATAGCCAACGTGGCCCGGACCCTTATCGAGCAGTCTGGCAGGCAGATTGAGATTGTCTACACCGGGTTGCGCGAAAACGAGAAGATTAGCGAGGATCTTTTCGACCCGACTGAGGAACCGGTCGTCGGCCGTCAACACGAGGCTCTGTCAGAGGTCCGAGTACCCCGCCTGGATTTAGACCCAGACGAACTCCAGGCGATAACTGATCATAAACTAGCCAGAGACTGGCTGAACTGCAACGCATACCCCGGAGGCTTGCGACGCAATTCCCCCGATAATGGGATCTAGGCCCTTTTTGTAATCGTTTAAGCTGGCCGATTGTTCAAGCTCATAGGTCTGACAAATCGGACTCACGATCACGGTTGTCTACCAAGCTAATAAGGGAGAGAAATGAAGTTCGAAGGTACAGTTGCGGTCGTAGGCCTCGGATATATCGGCTTACCCACTAGCGTAGTACTCGCTAGCGATAACGTTCGCGTAGTGGGTGTGGATACGAATGAGCTAGTTGTTCGCAAGGTAAATGAGGGAGTTGCCCCGATTGTCGAGCCCGGATTGGGAGAGCTTTTGGCGACAAAAGTCGAAAACGGGAACTTAACGGCTACCACCGAGACCCCGGTAGCGGATGCTTACTTGATCGCAGTGCCAACCCCCATTACGGATGATAATCAGCCGGACGTTTCATACCTATTAAGTGCTGTGGGATCGATCGCGCCGAGGCTACGGCCGGGCGCGCTAGTTATCATCGAATCGACCTGTCCGCCGGGTACCACACACATGGTTGAAAAAGCCATGGCATCGCTACGCCCAGACCTAGTCTTCCCCACCCATGACGGGGTGACCGAAGTCTTCGTAGCGCACTGCCCCGAACGAGTCCTCCCCGGTAGGGTACTCGAGGAACTGGTGTCCAATGACCGCGTGATCGGTGGGTTGAGTGATGCCTGTTCGGATAAAGCTTCGGCAGTCTACGAAACATTCTGCAAAGGCCTCTTGCTTCGGACGGACGCGACTAGTGCGGAAATGGCCAAGTTGGCGGAGAACTCTTTCCGAGACGTCAATATAGCTTTCGCGAACGAGTTGGCCAACATAAGTGAAGCGCTAGGGGTCGACCCGTGGGAGGTGATTCGACTGGCTAACCGGCACCCCAGGGTGAATATTCTGGATCCGGGGCCGGGCGTGGGGGGTCATTGCATAGCAGTAGACCCCTGGTTCCTAGCAGCGGCTGCTCCGAAAGAGGCTATGTTAATCCCGGCCGCTCGTACGGTGAACAACGGCCGACCCGAGAAAATTGTAAGGAAAATAAGGCAAGCAGCGCTAGATCTCAACCTTGGTAGAGTCCCGGTGGTTGCTTGTTTAGGGCTGTCATTCAAGCCTAATATCGATGATCTAAGAGAGAGTCCGGCGGTCGAAGTGGTGCGCGAACTCTCAACTTTGGGAGAGTTCGACGTTCTCGCTGCTGAGCCTCACGTGAGGGAGCTTCCGCAGGTGCTGTCTGATACCCACGTTCGTCTTGTCGGTTATGAAGAAGCGGTAATTAGTAGCGACGTACTAGTTCTCCTGGTGGATCACGCTGCATTTGCTTCGTTGCGAACATCTGCGGAGGTACGCCAGAAGATACGGATCGATACGAGGGGATTTTGGAAAAATTAGGAGCCGTAGTGGTGAGTCGGTAGCGAATTGGTTCAGTACTGTCCCGATCTCCAAATACTCGGCTAGATGGTGAAGCCCATGGTCCCCGCGCGTGGACGCTATGTTCTCGCCGTAGTCGTTGCTCAATCGCTAGTTTTGCTATCGCTCCCTCTTGTGAGCCGCGGTTTCACTCCGGCCGAGGTAGGGGTTTGGCAATATTGGTTGACGATAGTTGGGTTAGCCTCCTCAGTCGCGAACCTCAGGTTCGACATCGTCATTCACGGCACTACAGAACGCGATGAGCAGGCGGCAGTGCTGTCCCAAGGTTTGCGGGTCGTACTGGTAGTCTCTCCTCTCCTGACCGCCGCCTTTTCTCCCTTGCTTATGGGGAGTGGCAGCGCTGTAGTATCGCTAAGCTTTCTGCTCGCGGCGACGGTAGCGACCTCGTCGTTTGCACTTTTGAATGCACTGGCTCTGTCAGATGGAAAGCTCCGCAAAAGCGGGCGCGCTTCTTTGTATCAGGGGACCTCCACTGCTGTCTTGCAGGCCGCAGCTGCTATAGCAGGCGGTGCAGCGTATGTGCTTATGGGAGCTGTGACGGTGGGGCGAATTGCCGGCGCGGCTGCACTGTCTATGAGTTATCGCCAACGGGCGTCGAGGCTCGTACCTACGGTCCGGGTTCGTAGGGTTGTTTCACGCGTACCGTGGTCGACTGTCTGGTCCACGCTGCTCGCCCAAGTGAACCTCGCTGCGCCGCTGATTGTCTTGGGAAAGACTCTCGGCGAAACCGAGTTCGGGTACGTCTCTTTCTCGTGGCGAATTGCGGTGTTGCCGATGTCGTTGATTGGCTTCGCTCTTGCCCAGTTAATAACAGCAGAGGTTGGCCGATCGCAAGCCGCTACAGGTGACGGGGTACGCCATGCGAGAAAATGGCTGATCTACATGATTCCCGCTTCCTTAGCCATCTCGACGGTGTACTCGGTGTTCTCCCTATTGGGCGTTGGTTTCGTACTAGGGGAGAAATGGGTGGAGATGACTCCATTCATGCTTGCGTGGCTTCCGTTCTTGGCGTTGCAGGTGATCGCGTCCCCATTGAGCCAAGTCCTCCCGGTCTTAGGGTTTCGCCACCAGCACCTTGCCGTTGAACTCTTACGCCTTCTTTTGCTCGCTGCCGGATTTGCCCTCGTCGCCTCGATTCCGCTATCCGCTGCAGAGACAGTGCTAGTGCTAGCTTCGTTCATGGCATCCGGTTACCTCTTGCAGGTCTTGGCGACGTCAATAATCCCAATCTATGGTAAGAGGTAAAAAAGTACAAGGTGCTTAGTAGGCAAGTAGAGCGGCGAAAGGATTTTCTCGATGCGAGATCAGACAGTAATACTTGTATCCTTCGAATCGGCGGCGGACGGGACAGCCCCGCAGCTTCACCTCGAGGGCACGAAGCGTAGGCTTCGCGCAATTGGGGTACCCGAGGTCATCGAATGTTATTCGGATAGATCTACCACGGTTGTTCGTTGGCTTACTGTGTTCGCAAAATTCTTAACGGTTGTTGCCAAGGCGGACGTAGTGGTTCTTCGCTTCCACCCAGCGGGTGTTCTAACCGTATTGGTTGCAAAAGGTTTGCGGAAGCGCACTGTCACGCTCATGCAGGGTGTGCCGGAGGACGCGATGAGTTCCCATCCGTGGCTCCGTCGGGTTGCTCGCCTTTACATGGGTACAGTGCGTCTTCAGCTTCGCGCGACAGATGAGATCTTTGCAGCCACGCACGGAATCAGTAACTGGATTCTTGAGACAGTCGGGAAACATGCAACTGTACTCCCTAATGGTGTTGGCGATCCCGTGGTCTCTGAGACATGCTCGGTTGAGTCTTTGCTGCCAAGTCGTTATGCCTGCTTTTCAGGCGCACTTGCTACGTGGCAGGGTGTTGAGGTCATGTTGGAGGCGATAGAGGACGAGAATTGGCCCACGGATTTGCCGCTAGTGATCGTCGGTGATGGGCCTTGCAGCGGGTTAATTGGATCGGCCGGTCATTCTAACGTTGTCTGGCTAGGTAGGCTAGGAGCAGCCGAATCCCGCTCCGTTATTGCGGGAGCGCTGTTTTCAATTTCGGTAAAAACAGTGACCCCGGCAACGGTCCACGGTGTATCACCCTTCAAGGTTCTAGAGTCCCTTTCGCTAGGTGTGCCGGTAATTGTGTCGAGGATTACCGGGCAATGGGAGGAGGTGTACAGGAGGTCCGCAGGCTTAGTTGTAGAGCCGGGCGACGGGATCGCCCTCGCGGCCGCGGCTCGCCGTATCGCTCGCGACTCGGAGTTTAGGACTTCGATGGCGGAGAACGCGCTGAGATTGGCCGAGTCCAATCGGTGGGAGGAGCTGGCGCATGTATTGGACCGAGGCATCCGGAGCCGTCCGTGATTGCTAGTCTCGTTGCGCCGACCGTTTCGTCAGAGAAATCGATTTGGTGGCTAGTCGGCGAGCGTGAGTGTCCGAAGGAGAAGAGATGCTAGATGGCAACTATAGAAGCGCTGGCGCAGCAGCCGTCTTACTCCTCGGGTTCATCCTGCCTTTGCCGCATGTAGGTTTGAGGGTTGCCGCTCTTTTTGTCGCACTTGTACTGGTGCGTAGGAGTTTTTCGTCTAACGTCACGATGCCGTGGGCGGTCGCGGTTTTGCTGGCTGTGTCACTCGTAAGTCTGCCGCAATCGATCCACTTGAACCGTTCAGTAGCTCAGTTCGGGCTAATGGTCGTGACTGTTGTTGTAGTAATGGGTGTTGTCCGGGCTCTCCGCGTCACCGATATCATCAAATTTCTGACATGGGGTACGGCGGCTCAAGTCATGGTCAGTTATGTGGCGGAGATCTCGGGTTTAGCGGGATTGTCGTACCGGTCCTTTCATGGTTTCTTGGCGAATCCAAATTTAATGGCGTTCACTATTGTTATTGCGTTCGTCGGCGTTTGCTACATGGTCTCGGTTGCTTCCACGGGCGTTAGCAAAGTTGGGTACGTAGCGCTAGCGGTCGCTCTGCTTTTACTTATCGGTCAAACTAGTTCTGATGGCGGGTTGAATTACGCTATACTCGGCTTGGGCATTTATGGCCTCCTAGCCGTACTGCGCAGATTTGGTTACGAGGCTTTAGCGCTCATGCTCATCCTGATATTCGGAGCGGCTCTTGTGTTCGGTAGGAGGACGGTGGAGTTCTTCTCCGATTTGGTTGGCTATGCCGATAACCCGACGCTCTCGGGTCGCACCGAGGTGTGGGAGGCGGCAATTATGGCGATCCGTGAAAGACCATGGACTGGCTGGGGGCTGGGTACTACTTCTTCGTCAACGGCGGACTTCGGGAATGCCGCCATCATGATGGCCTGGTACGAGTCGGAGTTGGGATCGTTCCAAGCCCATAACGGTTTTTTGGACGTCGGCGTGCAGACGGGCGTGATCGGCGTGGCGGCTGCTGTTGCGTTATTGGCTGGAGCGGTGCTGGGATCGATGGTCTTGGTCCATCGCTCCGCTTCAGGGGCCTCTTGGTGCTTGAGCCTGTCAGTAGTGTTGGTTGCGTATAACACGACTGAAGTGAGACTATTGGACCCTTCTCTCGCACTATTTTGCTGCTGCCTGGTTGTGTTCTCTGTGCGCGATAGCGTAGTGGAGTCTCGTGCGGAGGTTGCAGGCAGCGGAGTCTGAGGCTGAGTTGGAGTCGTTGGGTCTACGTGTTCCCCTCTTGGGTAAGTAATATGTCATCCGGCCTTATCTCGGATGCAGAAGAAAGGTTACTGATGAAAAAGGTTGCCCTCGTCTACGGTACTCGTCCCGAAGCAATTAAAATGGCCCCATTGGTAAAAGAGCTTAACCGCTCGACTTCGATTAACGTCACGGTGCTCGTCACGGGACAGCACAGGGAAATGCTGCACCAAGTTAACGAACTATTTTCCATCAACCCCCACGTTGATCTCGATATTATGTCGACCGGCGCTTCGCTTTCCGATATGACGTCGTTAGCAGTCAAGAAGTGCGGCGCTGCACTCGCAGAGGTTGGCGCAGATGCTGTGGTTGTCCAGGGGGACACTACGAGTGCGTTCGCGGGGGCGTTAGCGGCGTTCTATAATCGGCAGGCCGTTGTCCATTTGGAGGCAGGGCTGAGGACGTGGGACATGGGTAATCCATATCCGGAAGAGGCCAATCGCCGGCTGATTTCGCCTCTGTCTTCCTTGCACCTTGCACCTACTCAGGTATCTAAATCAAACTTGGAACGCGAAGGTGTGGACGCGTCAACTATAGTGGTGACGGGTAATACCGTTATTGATGCGTTGTTCGAAGGGCTTGATGTTCCGAATAATTTCGTCGATCCCGCGGTCCGCTCTTGGTCCGAGTCAAGCGGCCGTAGGTTACTGGTAACCACGCATCGTCGCGAGTCTTGGGGGGAGCCGATGAGGGACGCGATGACGGCGGTCCGAGACGCTGCGTTTCGAGTCCCAGACCTAAACGTCCTCGTTCCGATGCATCGAAATGCGATCGTCCGGAATGTGTTAGAAGCAGAACTATCGGAAGTGCCGAACGTTTCTTTGGTGGAGCCGCTCGATTATCATGACTTCGTTCATGTTCAGAATAAGGCTGATGTGATTCTGACCGATTCCGGGGGAGTGCAAGAGGAAGCGCCGAGCCTCGGTGTTCCGGTGCTCGTTATGAGATCATCAACGGAACGCCCTGAAGCGGTTGATGCTGGGACGGTTCGATTGGTCGGGACCAAGCGGGCGACTGTGTACGGGGAGCTCTGTTCACTGCTGCTTGACAGAGACGCTTGGCAAAGAATGTCAGCAGCAATTAACCCCTACGGCGATGGAAGGGCAGCAGCGCGTGCTGCCGCTGCTATTCATCAGCTTCTGGGTGTTGGTGAGAGAATTGAAGAATTCAGGCCATGATGTGACGGACGTCTAAGCGGTTTTGTTGCCAGGCTGCGGTGCTGATGGGAGAAGTCTCGGGTGCGCTGGCGATTCAGGGAGGTTTTGAGTGCGCTCTAGTGGTGCGCGACGAGGGGCCCCTGCATCTGCTGCCGCCCTTCGCGGACGGGCCAAGGTGAGGATCAGGACCGCCATGAGGAGCGGCGAGTGGTTGGTCCACGCCCATGGAAAGCCGGGGGTGCGGTGCTCGTCCTCTGCGCTAGCTTGGTATCCCGCAGGGCAATCAGCGCGATTCCTGGAGCGTGTGACGAACTGCAAGGACGACAGACTAGGTTGCTCGCAAATCAGTGGGTTAGGTTGACAGCTCTGCGGCCATTGTTCGACCGAGTTAATTCGGCTCTTCGCATCTG